>DATLYA010000186.1:0-15499 GCA_035575235.1 Candidatus Methylomirabilota bacterium | reverse complement strand
CACTAACGGATGATCCACTAGATTTACAACCGCCGCTTCGCTCTCGGGGGATAGAGCTCCGATACCTACCATCAGGGACGACAGCTGCCCCTGAAAATAGCGAGGATTCACAACCGTGCGCAGCTTGGGATGTGCGGGCAGCGCCTGACGTAACTGATCTGCTCGCGCGCCAAGGACGACAATGAGTTCGTCAACACCCGCGGTGAGGAATGCTTGACAGATTCGTTCGATGAATGTTTTCCCTTGATAGCGCAGCAGAGCCTTAGGTGAACCCATACGGCGGGATTCGCCAGCGGCGAGGAGAACGCCGGAGATCATGGTAAGTTAAGCTCTACCCTCTCGCGTGTTATTCTGAGCCCTTGTTTATGTCATGCTGAGCGAAGGGCTCAGCATGACAACCTTCTGACAGCTCATCCATTAAACTTCAACGGTCCGCTCGGCCGCGCTTTTGCCGCGAGCGAGAGTGTTTCAAACGGTCCTTGCCGACGCACACGCACAATCTCCGCAGCAATCGCGACGGCGATCTCAGCCGGCGTCTCCGCCGCAATATCTAATCCCATCGGCGTATGGATGCGGCTCAACGCCTCAGGACTATAGCCTTGCTCGGCTAACCGTTCTAACGTCGCCTTTGCGCGGCGTTTGCTGCCGATCATACCGAGATAGCCAGGATTTTTCTTCAAAGCGGTGCGGACACAGGCCTCGTCCCAGTTGTGACCACGAGTCACAACCACCACGAACGTCTGTTCGTTGATATCGAGGCTTTCCAGCACGTCAATAAACGGCCCCACCCGAATTTCTGTCGCATGGGGAAAGCGCTCACGATTGGCGAACGCCCAGCGATCATCCACTATGACGGTGCGAAATCCCATCATATGGCCAATCTCACACAGCGGCTGCGCAATATGGCCGGCGCCACAGATGACCAAGGTTTGCAATCCTGGCTGCACATCAACAAAAACCCGCGGCCAGTCTTGGTGACGCGCCACAGCGTCCTCAACAACCTCACCTTGCGGAGAAACTGTAAACAACTTGGGTTTTCCGGCCGAGACCGAGGAAGCAAATGTCTGCACCGCATGGTCGTCAAGCGATAAGCGAGGAGTGAGCGCTGCACCTTCAGGTCCTAAGGCTAGACAGCTTTTGGTTCCAGCTGGCAGTGATTGCACGGGATTGATAGCGGTCACCAACGCCGTTGGTCGACGCGCCCGGGTCGCTTCCGCCAACGCATGCGCTAACGCACAGTGTTCTTCAGGACGCCACAAATCCAAAGCGACATCCATGAGGCCGCCGCATACTTGAATTTCGTCTTGATCAAAATCACCGGTGAGATCTACCTCGACTACCCGCGGCGGGGCGTTCTGCTCAAACAAGGGGTAGGCGCGGCGCAACACCTCCCCTTCCCCACAACCGCCGCCGATGGTCCCAAACGGTTGCCCTTCACGAGGCACGACCATCTTTGCGCCAACTTCGCGCGGCACGGAGCCGCGTGTACGGATAATGGTCGCTAAGACAAACGGCTGTCCAGCTGCCAGCAGCTCTTCAGCACGCTCCCATACATTTTCCATAGCGGGTTAATCCTAATCATCGTCTCCGAAGAAAGCAACGCAATCTCTGAGACGTCGAGGCTCTTGAACCAAGAGTTTCTTCCACAGTACGCCTCAATACTGAGGAGCGCGTATCACTGCGAGCAATATAAGCGTGACCAAAGTGCGCCCTGCTACTACCTGGAGTTCAAAGAAACAGGCTTACCGCGCTCAACCAAGACCCCTTCGATGAACCGTACATCGGCGCTCTCAAGATCAGTCGCCAGGGTCTCTTCAAGTTTCTCAAAGGCAAACGTGTCGAGCGCTCGCAGGGCCGCGGTCTCCTCGGCGGCAAGCGAGAGATGGGCTGCGGCGAACGACAAGAAGCGCTCTCGCGCGACATCATGCGGAACGTCACGCAGTCTTTTCTGGAACGCTGATAATTCCGCACGCGTGAGCGGCCGCACCTCTACCTGTCCGCGGCTCACCCAGTGCACGAGCATCGTGTTCCAGAGTGCGGCAAGCGAGACGCCTTTGGCGCCGCAGTCTTCAGGCAACATCCGCCAACGCTGCAACACGGCAAACCACACCGGCATCTGATCGAGCAGGGCTTCGACACGCTCCACCTCAGCAAGGGTACGGAAACGGCGGAAAAAAATCTCTCCAGCTGTTTCCAGACCACGGAAAAATACCGGAGGCCGTCGCCGCACCCCAGCGTAAGTTTCGCGAAAAGGCGAATCCAGCAGCTCGGCCCACGCCGCGCCGACTTGCCGCTGCAGTACGGAGCCAAGGTCACGCGCCCGTTGCGGCAAGCGCAGGACTAAGCTCACGCCGGTCTGAAAGAAGGGAGAGAGCGACGTCTCTTGCAGCAGCCGCGCGGCATCCTGCTTCTCTGTGTGAGTAAAATACTCCAAGCCAATGTTGATATAGTCATGCACCGCTTCCACACACTTGCGGACTTCAGCGACTTCTCCTGGATCGCAGGCTTCAGCGACGACGACTTTATTCGTCAATATCGCTAATTCATGCCCAATCTGTTCAACATATTCCGCGGGCAACGCCGCCAACGAGCGCACGAGCAACGACTCCCGGACGTCGAGCAGCATGAGCGCGTGATCCGCAGGAATTAATTCCTCGTCTGCGGCGTAACGCACTTTTTCCACCCCGGCGCGGCGATAACGGGCTAACGAAAGCGACGCAGGGGCAACGACCCGGAACGCTTCACGGGCTTCCTCATAGTCTGGGTACCCACGGTCAGCGAGGCGGGCGTTGCGCCAGCGCAACGCTTCCTCTTCCAACGAGCTTTCCAGCTCCAGCAGGCTCCATTCCAGCACCTGCTTGTAGTTCTCGTAATCAAGCACGCGCAAGCGTTCGAGCACGAGCGAGAGAATCGGCTCCTCTTCACCAATGAAACGTAACAGATATTGATCATCAAAAGTGAAATACTGTGATTGATCGAAATCCGGGTCCTCTTCCACGTCGCTCTTCCGGATGATCTCGAAATGACGCTTCACTAAGAGCACCAGCAACTCGATATCGGCGTGCAGCGCCCATTCCGCCAATTTGCCGCTGCCTGCCTCGTCTAACAGCATGAGCCACGTCGCCACGCGTCGATCATCGAGCATGTCTTTCCGCCAGCAATCGAGATCCATCATGTCTCGCACTTGCTCGGGCGAGGCCAATGCCAATAAATCCACCGCGTCGGCAAGGCCGATCTCTTTCAATGTATAAAAAAGCTTCTCTGACGAGAGCGCCCGCGTGAGAGCAAGACTGTTGCGAGCGGCCAGAATGAGTTGCTGGCGCGTTCGCGCGTCTGCCTGCTCCAGGCGCACAACCTGTTCGGCAATAGAAAGAGCGGCGAACTGTTCTTGTATTAAGGCTTCCATAGGGTTTAACGTAATACGGAAAACGTACGACGTAAATGTCGTAGCGTCCTTGCCGTCTTACGCCGCACGCCGCTTGCTGGAATCAGCCGCTCTTGCGTCGCTTCGGCTCGTTCTCTTTCTTATCACTGTAATGATCAATGAATGATAACGCCTGATCCCATCCCAGTAAGCTATTGAAGACTTCGCTGAACGGCAACATTTCATGCCATACGCCTTGCGTCGTGCCGGTTTCCCGTAAGGTGCGTAAGGCCTTGCGCATTTGAAAACTCGCCGCCAGGACGGCAGAGACTGGGTAGATCGCCACCTTAAACCCAAGATCCTCAAGATCCCGCGCCGGCAGGAACGGCGTCTTGCCTCCCTCCACCATATTCACCAAAAGCAGCGTGCGGGCAGCGAAACGGCTGCAGACCTTCTCCATTTGCTTCACGGACTCGAACGCCTCGAAAAACAACATGTCAGCGCCCGCTTCCAGGTACGTCTCTGCGCGCGTGATCGCGTCATCAAGCCCGTTCACCGCGATTGCATCAATACGGGCAATGATCACCGTATCTGCGTTCGTACGGTTTTCCGTGGCGGCGCGGATTTTCGCGGCATGCTCCTTGGCGGAGACGAGCACTTTGCCGCCCAAATGCCCACAGCGGCGTGGCGCATCCTGATCTTCGAGATGCAGACCGGCCACGCCGACCCGCTCAAAGTCTAATACCGTCCGTACGGTATTGAGCACGGACCCAAAACCAGCCTCAGCATCCGCAATCACCGGGGTGCTCACCGCCCGGCATACGCCTTCCAGTTGCATGACCATCTCGGTCAGCGTCCGTAAGCCAAAATCAGGGTAGCCAAGCGCGCCAGCCGATACTCCACCAGAATAGTAGACGATAGGAAATCCCGCTTCTTCCACAAGGCGGGCGGAAATGACATCATAAGCGCCCGCAGCCATGACAAAACGGTTCTGCGCTAACAGCGCGCGTAACGATTGAGCTTGCGACATAAAAAGTAAGTGCTCCTTATTGAGTGCGGAAAGATTGACAGGCGGAAAGAAGTCTTGGTTAGACGCAACATTTCTCTCATGCAGGCAAAGATTGTCAAGGTGGACCCAGTCCCGCCGTCGTCGCCTTCCGGCCTGTCAGCGTGGGCGCCTGTTACGCTGGCCAGCCTGACAGGGCTCCTGGTATCGCTTGATACGGCTGTTAATATCGCCTTTCCAGCGATTTCAGCCGCCTTCCAAATTGATGTCTCGCTGATGCAGTGGGTCGTGGTCAGTTATGTGCTTACCTACGCTAGTTTACTGCTTGGTTGTGGAAGATTGGCGGACCTGGTGGGGCATAACCGCGTGTTGTCCTGGGGACTTGTGGGCAGCGCTCTGGCGTTCCTTGCTTGCGGTCTTGCCCCTCGCTTTCCGTGGTTTCTTGCCGCTCGTGTGCTGCAAGGCCTCAGCGCCGCCTGTATGTTGGCGGCAGCCCCTGCGCTCGTGACGCTTACCGTACCGTCAGAGAGGCGTGGCCGGGCACTCGGCATTTTTCAGATGGGAGCAGCGGTCGGAGTTGCGTTGGGTCCGCTCTTGGGCGGCATCCTCGTTGATGACCTCGGTTGGCGGGCTGTGTATCTTTTTCGTATACTGCCCGCGTCGTTTTTACTCTTCCTGGCAGCGCGCCAACCACGGCCTCCTCTTAAACCTCTCCAGAGCGTTCAGATGCTGGATCTGCCCGGGACGCTGACCCTTGCTGGCAGTGTCGCCGGGGCGCTGCTTGCGCTGAACCGCGGTCGTGATTTGGATTGGACTTCACCGACAGTGTTAGCGCTGCTGGTGGGCGCAGCCGGCTGTTTCGCAGGCTTTTTAGCAGCCGAACGCCGTAGCGCAAGCCCGATTGTTGATCTCAACCTGTTCCACCGCTCTGCGTTTGCTGTGGCGAACCTCCTGAACGTGTTGGCAAACTGTGCGATGTTCGCCATTTGGCTGCTTGCGCCATATTACCTCGTGAACACCCTGGGATATTCAGCCACGCAAGGCGGAGTGCTGTTAATGTCTTGTCCTCTCGCCACGGCCCTCGCAGCCCTGGTTGCAGGAAGGCTCTCTGACAAACTCGGCACGAGCGTGTTAAGCGCGGCGGGGCTTGGCCTTGAAGCGTCAGGATTATGGAGCATCAGCCTGCTCGGACCTTCAGCCCATGCGCTCAGGGTCATCGCGGCTCTTAGTCTCGTGGGCTTTGGTCTCGGAGTCTTCCAGGTTCCCAATATGAGCTTCGTGATGGGTGCGATTCCGCGCGAACAACAAGGGGTCGCCGCAGGCATGAGCCAGATGATGCGCACACTCGGGGTGGTCTTAGGCGTGACAGGCGCCAGCTTGTTGTTCAGCCATTATCGCGCCGTACACGCGGCGCGACTCTCGTTGCCGGATGTTCAAGCCGCGCCAAGCTTCATGCCCGCGTTTCAGGATGTATTTTTCGTGGCGGCGGCGGCGTGCGCGGCGGCGTGCGCCCTGGCGCTGCTGCGAGTAAGAGAACAACCTCGACAACATTCAACTGCATAAAAGCGTCAGGAAAACCATAGGCTGGGTTGAGCCGGGCGACACCTGGCGTCTTCAGCTCAGGGATTCGAGACAAAGGCTTTGCAAGCAGCTAAGACGCTGCTGAAAGAGCTACCGTGAGAATCAACGATAAGGACAGAAGAGGAAAACACGAGCAGCTTACGTCGAAACTGACGCCTTTGCCTGAGACAGCAACAGATCACTATAGGAGACGGCGATCAACTCGTGCGGAGCGATCTGGAAAAGACGCAGCCATTGGTTGCATTGCCTCAGCAACTTTTCTTCCCCGATAGTCCCGCTTTCATCAATGGCTTCGATTTCAACAAAAACTCCTAATCCCGATACGTTGTCAATGTGGAATTTGACATTGTCGATGAAATAGATTTCTCGCTGTTTCTCCACCACGACCAGGACGCCGAGCGCCGCTGTCAACATGGTCTTTAGCGGCGACGACGACGGGAGTGGGAACAAAAATACGTGAGAGGGTTTTGGTCCTGCCAGATCTTCCCGTTCATAGTAAATGAGAGTGTTTTCGATCCGCCCCTCGCGTAATTTCAAGCGGCCCTGCACGGTATTGAAATAGGTATCGATTTGACGATCGACGCCACGGAACTCGGCGTTGTGCGCGTGAAGAATATCTCGTATCCGTTGGGGATCGGCGCAGCGCGCTTTGATTTCGATAGTCAGGTGTGTCATAAGCCCGGCGCAGGCGCACGGCCTGCCGACGCTGTCAGCCGACTCATTGTCGGATGGGTGCGAGGAGAGGCAAAGACACGATGAAACACGCGCCGTGTCCAGGCAAGCTCTCCACCTCGACACGGCCTTGATGGGCCTCAACCAGCGCTTTCACAATCGCCAATCCGAGCCCGGTTCCTTCACGCTGCCGTCGCGGCGTCGGGCGGCGATATTTTTCAAAGAGAAAAGTGCGCTCTTCTGGAGCAACGCCCGGTCCAGTATCTTTCACAGTAATGACGGCGTAACCCTGGCGCGGCGCCGCCTGCACGCGGATGGCTCCTCCAGCAGGAGTAAACTTCAGTGCATTATGGACAAGGTTCGCAAACACTCGTTCGAGCGCCAGCAGGTCGCCCGCCACTTCGAGCGCTTCGGGAGTTGTGACGACCTCTAAGCGAAGATTGCGCCGCCGTGCTTCGGCTTCATACTGTTGACGAACCCGCTGCAGCACTCGATCCACCTGCAAAGGCATCCGCACAAGGGCTAAAGACCCCGCTTCAATGCGCGAGAAATCGAGGTAGTTCGACACCAAGGAATCAATCGTTGTAACGCTGCTGCGCAGCCGCTCAAGGAGTTCCTCCTCTTCGGTCAAGTGATGCGCTTTTACTCCCTCAAGCACGATCTCCGTGCACGCCAAGATAGCGCCAAGAGGTTTCTTGATGTCATGGGTGAGCATGGCGAGAAACTCGGCGCGTTGCTGTTCAAGCTGTTTGCGGTCGGAAATGTCCCGCGAAATGCCCATGAACCCAAGGAGAGCGCCTTCAGCACTCCTCATCGGCGAGGCGGATAAATAGGAATAAAACACTTCGCCATTCTTCCGTCGGTTAAGGACTTCCCCGGTGAACTTCCCTTCATGCAACATACGGTCGTGCACCTGCAACCCAGTCACGGCTTCCGCATATAAGAGATCAACAGACTGCCCAAGCACTTCGGCACGCCGGTACCCAAAGCTGCGTTCGGCGGCGGCGTTGAACTCCATAATCTTTCGATTGACATCGACAGAAATGATCATGTCAAGCGAGCTGTTGATCAGCGTATCGGCGTATTCCTTCGCCGCCTGCAGCGCCGTTTCCATAGAGCGGCGCGCCGCCTCTCGCCCTTGAAGTTCAGCCACCTGCAAGCGAAGACGAGCCACTTCAGCCGCCAACTCAGTCTTCGTTTTCCGGAAGTCATCCATAGCGACTACTGCTCCTCACAACCTGTGTGTAACCATTAGCGATTGGAGAACTTTCCTTCCCGTTTTTCTCTAAACGCCGCCACCGCCTCGCGCATATCCTCACTTAGAAACGCGGCAAGGCCCAGATGAGCGTCCGCATAAGTGATATCGCCCGCCCGATTGACGCTCAACGCCTTGAAGAATTCTTTTGTGCGGCGCAGCGCCATCGGCGGCTTGCTTAAGATCTTCTCCGCGAACGCCTGCGCTGCTTGTGGAAGTTGGTCCAACGGGACGACCTGGTTCACCAGGCCCATAGCAAGTGCTTCTTCCGCCGTCACTTCGTCACAGGTCATCACCAACTCTTTTGCCTTGGCCATGCCAACCAAATTAATGAGCCGTGAAATCGAGCCCCACATATAGGGCACGCCAAGCCGCACCTCAGGAATCCACAGGCGCGCGCCGCTGGCGGCGATGCGAAAATCACACGCCATTGCGAGCGACAATCCGCCGCCAACCGCAAACCCATTCACCGCAGCGATGGTAATCTGATCGAGTCGCTCCCATTCATCCATGATGCGCCAGCCAGTTTTCGCCGAGCGCAGCCGGGCCGAATCACTCAGGCGTTGTTGCTTCTCCGGGCCCGCTCCGGCGGACAACATTTGCATGTCAGCGCCGACACAAAAGGAACGCCCCTGGCCAGTCAAAATAATCACCCGCACGTCGTCATCTTCTTGGAATTCCTGAGTGATGGCTAATAATTCACGCATCACTTTTTCGTTGATGGGATTCAATTTCTCCGGTCGGTTAAAACGGACCGTCGCGATCGCCCCGGACCGCTCTACGACAAACGTTTCATAGGCCATATAAGTTTCACTCTCCTCAGTAAGGTTGGCGGTTCTGTGCTCACACATTAGACCAGCTCAAGGAGCACGCTCACAAGTTCACGCGGCATCGTCACCATCGCATCAGGCTCTGTAGTCCCTGTCGCCAGTACGCGGTAACGCCAGCCTGGCTCTGCTGCACTTGCTCGACGAACTGAGCAAAAGGCCCCATTGCCGAACTGTGACAATGCCAGACGCCATGCCTCAGGACATCAATCGCCATAGGAATTCCTTTCTCTCGTCTCACTGTTGATGAGATCATAGAGGTCCACGGTTCCGCGCGGCCCCAAATGAAAAAAGCCTTCTTGGGGAGAGACCCCTCCCTCAGGCTTAGACCATAGCAGAGAATCGCCCGCCCACCAACGACCGGAGGCGCGCTTCGCAAGCTCATCCGCGACAATTCGTAACGCCGAAAGCCTCTTTTCATTCATAGCAACGACAGAGCAAGCAAACTATGAGGAGGAACGCAGCGAAGTCAAAAAAGATTGGCATAGCGTCTTCCAGAAATCTTGCAGGCTGCACACGCTCTCTTTGGGGAGGGCCAAATGTTATCACTCTTTGTTATGAAGGGTGCGAACGTCTCGCGATCCCATTTAGTCTCCCGCCCCGAGGGGAGCTGGAGAAGCTGCGCTTGAGGAGAGCCGTCCCTCGGAATGAGCGACATAGACCGCTGCAGTAATGTCGCCCGTTACATTTAGCACTGTGCGGGACATATCAAGAATACGATCGACGCCAAGAATAATGCCGACGCCTTCGCCGGGAATACCGACGGATTGCAGAATAGGAACCAGCATCGGCAATGAGCCGCCAGGCACGCCAGCGGTCCCAACGCCGGCTAATACAGAGAATAACACCACAAGCACTTGAGAACCGACGCTAAGATCAACGCCATAAAATTGCGCCAGAAAAAGAATTGTAACGCCTTCAAACAGCGCCGTGCCATTCTGATTCGCCGTTGAGCCGAGCGTCAGCACAAACGAAGCAATATCGCGCGGCACGCCGAGTTTTTCCTGCGTGATGCGCAGGGCGGTTGGCAAGGTTGCATTGCTGGAGCTGGTGGAAAAGGCGGTCGTCATCACCTCATTAATCTGACGAAAAAAGAAGCGCGGACTCATGCCGCCCAAGCACCGCACAAGCACGGCATACGTCACAAACAGATGGATGCTCAATCCGCCCAACACGACTCCCATGTAACCCAGCAGGGGTTTGAGCACGCCCCAACCAAAACGTGCGGTTAAGGTAAAGAGCAGCGCCGCCACGCCGTAGGGCGCCAAACGCATCGCCAATTCGATAAGCCGCATGACTACGTCGTAGAGACCCTCCAGCACGCGTACCAGCGGCTCGACCTTATCGACCGGAGACAAGGCGATGCCGACGCCTATCATCAACGAGAAAAACATGACGGCGAGCATTTCTCCCTGCGCCGCCGCGCGCAGGGGATTGTCGGGCACGATAGCGTTTAACATTCTCAAGACAGGATTTTCAGAGCCGCCCGCAACCGGAGCAACAGCCGGCGGCATCGATTCTCGCAACGTCGCCCGGGTTTCTGCCGTCAGGCTCGCACCGGGCTGAAACATATTGACCAGCGACAGCCCCAACCCGACCGAGGCGGACGTCACTACAAGAGTGTAGAGCAACGTTTTCAGCCCAATGCGGCCAAGCGTACGCACGTCGCCCAATCCCGCTACCCCCAGGGCGAGAGCAGAAAACAGCAACGGCAGCACGATCATGAAAATGAGCCGCAAGAACAACCGGCCGAACGGCTCGGTCACGTAGGCGGTAAAGTCAGCGAGCAGCGGACTGCCGCCAAAGAACACCTGGCAGATAGAGCCGCTGACGACGCCGACGATCAAGCCAATGAGAATACGCGTATGGAGAGGCAATGCAGACTCGTGATGCGGTAGGAGCGGGAGACGGGAAGCGAGAGCCAGGAGGAGAAAAGGCCGTGTCCCTACTCGTCTTCCGTCTTCCACTCTCCTTCTTACGCATTCTCTGTCTTCCCAATCTGCTCGATATGCCCGGCCAAGTCAAAATCTTTGTTGGTGAGCCCGCCGGCGCTGTGCGTCGATAAAGTAAGGGTCACCTTGTTGTAATTAATAGTGATATCAGGGTGGTGGTCTGATTTCTCGGCTAGTTCTCCGACCTGGTTGACGAAGGAGAGCGCTTCCTTAAAATTACCGAAGGAAAATTTCTTCTGAATAGCTTTGTTCCTGGTCAATTCCCAACCAGGGATGCTACGCAACTTCCCCTGAATTTCAGTTTGCGACAATGCCATACCACGCGCCTCCTCATCGCTGATTTATTGTCTAAACATCGTAGGAGTTGACGACAACGCCGTCGCGCCGCGGGCAGGCTCTTCCAACGCCGCGCTTGCAGGCAGCAGCGTGAAGTCATCATAGTCAGCTTCCGCAACGCTTTCGGTAGTGTCAGAATCCGTTAACAGCGCTACGCCTTCGACTTCACCGGGCTCAGCGCCGAAGAGTTTTTTGTAGTCATCATAGAAATTAACCGTCTCCTGTTTCCATTCTCCAGCCGCCGTCGCTCCACTCTCCAGCACGATAACTTTCGCCCGCCAGTAGACAGGACTACTCATCTTCGTCCCTACGGGAAGCGATGAGCTCCAGACATACTTGATGACGCGGGGGACAATCGTGCTATCAAAGACCACGTAGACGCCAGCCGCAGAGTCATTTGTCTTCACCGTCCGCTCGTCAGCGCCAACCGGTAAAGCTTTCACGCGCCAACGCCACTGCAACAGAGGAAACTGCTGCGCTTGAAACGTCCGCGTCAGGCCAATTTGCACACTCTGTTTTTCCGCGTGCGCATGGAGAAAATGATTACCATGCTCCTCAGAGACATGGTAGACAATCCGGGCTTCGTCCTCGCTGCCGCGGACTTTCCATTCTTGCGGAAAGCTTTGCGGGGGGTATTCTTCGAAAGTCTCTAACGGCACCGCTTGTTCCGTCATAGCCGCCTGAGCGCCGGCTTGCGCCAGATTCGCCAAGCCAAGCGTCAGGATTAAGCCCACCCACTTCATGCTTACGAACCCTCCTTCAGGGAGTATACTGGCGTCAGTTCGCCGAAGGAAGTTATTCTGTGTAAAGGAAAGCGCTCCTTCATGCAACCTCTCAACGCCCGGCTCGTTCCATTGAACGCCGAGAAGCCCTGTGGTATCAAAGCGCGAGATTGCCGCAGGAGGCCGGAACACGAGGGAAGTGCTCGTATATGAGTTCGCGGGAAACAGAGGGGGGAAGATGAGAAAACAGCGACTTGAGACGAGAGAGACTAGGGCTTGTTTTTGAGAGCGAGGAAACTCAGGGTGACGGATCAGAGATCCTTATGCACTCTTAAGGAAATTCAGGGCTATGTCGCTCTCTCACACCCCGTCTCTTGCCTGTCTCTGTCTCTCTTTTTATCTCTGTCTCTCTCTTTGCCCGCCCTCCTCGGTTCTCGCCCAAGCCGGCGCCGGTCTGCCTCATTTTCGCCAGCCGCCGCAGGTGCGCATCCTTGGGGTGCTGATTGCTCCTGAAGACAAACAGCGCAGTAATCTGCAAACCCTCACCGTCCATGTCAAAGGCAAAACCTGGCTCTTGCGCATTCGTCACATTAAAGCGCTCACGGCAACTACGAAGAGCGGCTGGGGTTTATTGAGAGAGTTGTTTCCGCCCAAGCTTCGCCTCCTCGGCGCCGACGAAGTGCTCGCGCCGCTCCGGCAGGACGATATTGCTGGACAGCTACTGGAACTCGAAGGCCGTCTGTATGTCGGTGATCATCAGTTCGTGTTATCCAATGTGAAGGTCACGGAAGCGGAGTGACTGCACGCAATCCTGACCAAGGAGGAACACATGGCGCAGCGTTCTTCGCTCTCGGCCCCCTCAGTTGCGCGCGCGCCGGTGGAGCCAACGCCACTCGCGTCTGGGTATCGGACGTATGTGCTCAGTCTCCTTGCCATCGTCAATGTCTTTCACTACCTCGACCGCCAAATTCTTTCCATGCTGCTGGAGCCGATCAAGCGTGAACTGCAACTTTCCGATACAGCGCCAGGGTTTCTCACCGGCATTGCCTTTGCGCTCTTTTACACCTGCGCAGGCATCCCTATCGCCCATTGGGCGGATCGGGGCGTACGGTGCTTACTCATTGCACCGGGACTTGCGGTGCGGTCGCTGACGCATTACTGCGCCGTGTAGGGACGTTGCGGAGTGATTAACGGTTAAATATCGTCGCGTGGCGAATCCACCGACAAGGTAGGGACGATCCACCCCCCTCGCCTACAACTGATGAGCCCTGACCGGCAAAAACTGCCGCCCGCTCGTCAAAAATTTGTCTATCACATCACTATCTGTCGAGATTTCCACAGCACAGTAGTCTGCTGTAGAGAATATTTCCTGCAATTTTCTTGGCCAGAGTGTAAACGGCGGTCTGTCGCCAATGTGGCACGAAACCTGCGTAAGCGTCACTTTGGAGGTGAGGTATGAACGTTCAGCAGTATGAATCCATTCAAGATCTTTTAGTATCCCTTGGATTTACGATCGATCAAGAACAAGGGCAATTTTCTAAATGGCATACAGGCTGGCAGTTTATCGCTATTCCTTTTAGCGAGATTGCAGGTCATACGGTTTCTTCTTTTATTCAGAAGGCGCGACAGCGCGGCTGGCTGCCCGAGGAGGAAGTGCGCGCAGATTCCTATACTTCCTGTGTGTAACGACTCACGCCGGCTTTGGTGTTTTTTCTCTCCTCCCTCGTTTCCCTGCCTTGCTCTTCGCAGCCATTCCTCACGCAAAAGTCCTCGCCCAGTGCGCTGCAGCATGCTAGTGTACACAACATGTCCACGCCATCACGAAGGAGGGCTTTATGGCAAGCGTTACACAATTTGGCTATCTCGGCTTGAGCGTAAGCGATATTAACGCTTGGGAGCGGTTTGCAACGCAGACGCTTGGTCTACAAATCAGCGGGCGCGGAGATGATGGCGCGTTGCTCCTGCGAAACGATGAATATCACCACCGTTTCCTTGTTCATCCCACTGGGAAAGACGACCTTGCCTATATCGGTTGGGAAGTCACCGGCGAACACGAGTTGCACGAAATGGCGGAGCAACTACGCGCTGCTGGCGTTGAAGTGCGGCGCGGCTCGCGCGAAGAGGCGCAGGCCCGGGGTGTTGTTGATCTGATACTGTTCAAGGACCCGAGCGGCAACCCGTCAGAGATCTTCTATGGACCCTTGATGGCGTTTAACGAACCGTTTCATTCGCCGCGTCCGATCTCCGGGTTTGTCGCAGGCGCACAAGGGCTCGGACACATGGTCGTCACGATGGACGACTTCGAGGCCAGCATCAGGTTCTATCGTGATGTGCTCGGCATGCGTATCAGTGACTACGTTGATGCACGACGCCCTCACACCGGACAGCAATTACAGTTAGTGTTCTTCCACTGCAATCCTCGACACCACACGATCGCCTTCTACGCCATGCCGAATCCTCCGAAGCGCTTGAACCACTTCATGTTGCAAACCAAGTCGGTGGATGACGTAGGCGCCACATTCTATCTCTGCCAGGATCAAGGGATACCGATTACACGCGGGCTTGGACGGCATACCAATGATCACATGATCTCATTCTACATGGTCTCACCGTCCGGCTTTGAAGTAGAGTACGGCTGGGGTGGCCGCATCGTTGACGACGCCACCTGGCAGGTGCAATACCACAAGTCGGGCAGTATGTGGGGTCATCGACCGCTCAATCGCTAAGGACGAGGGGACCAAACCCCTTGGCTGTCATATTGGCGCCCTGTCATGGCGAGCGGAGCGAAGCACTCTTTGCCTTCCCCTGAGAGTGCTTCCTCGCCTCTGGCTCCTCGCAATGACAGGCGGCTTGACCTTGTGCCTAGAGATTTTGTCTCAATGTCTTCATGCCAGGTGCTGAGCTCCGAAGGCTAAAGAGGATCCGCAATGACAACGTCTCGGAAAGCCCAACTACTGTTAACAAAAGAAGTCCCTGTCCGCGACGCGATCGTCAAAGTCTTGGAACAAGCCGGCGTCAACATGGTCTTTGGCATGCCGGGAGGCAATGCCGGCGCTATCTATAACGGCCTCTACGACGCGAAAAATACGATCCGCGCCGTGCTCGTGCGTGAGGAACCCAAAGCCGGCGTGATGGCGGAGGTCTATGGCCGGCTCACAGGCAAGCCGGGGGTGGCGCTTGCCCAGGGCGCATTTCTCGCGGGGGCGACGATGGGCGCCATCGAGGCGCATCTCTCCAGCTCCCCTATGCTTTTGCTCGGCGATCTCTCAGATCATGCGCCGTTCTCGCTGCATGGTCCGTATCAATCCGGTGCAGGAGAGTATGGCGCGTGGGACGCTAAAGGGTTGTTTTCTTCAATCACGAAACAAACCTTTGTCGCGCTGAATCCGGCTCACGCTGTTCAATGCACGCAGCTGGCGATTAAACATGCGCTGACCGGCGAGCGTGGTCCGGTAGCTGTACTGTACCACAGCCAAGCCCTCCGTGGCCGTGTCGGTCCGGACACCAATCCGCCGCTGTATACCACTGATGCGTACTTGCCTGGCCCTCCACCGTCTGCCGATCCTACGGCGGTTGAGCAGGCGGCGCGTCTGCTTGTGGAAGCCGAACGCCCGGTGATTGTTGCAGGCAATGGCGTGCGCGTTAGCCAAGCATACGCAGAGCTCGCCGCGCTGGCGGAACAGCTTGGCGCTGCGGTCGCCACCACAGCAGGAGGCAAAGGGACGTTTGCCGAAACGCATGATCTCGCGCTGGGCACGTGCGGTAATTTCGGCACGCCGCTCGC
>DATLYA010000185.1:0-25696 GCA_035575235.1 Candidatus Methylomirabilota bacterium | reverse complement strand
TCACCATCTCGGTTTGGAGCTGGCTCGTCGGAACCTGCGCATTGCCTTCAATTACAATCGCCTTCGTCTGCCATTCTTTATTGGGATCGAGCTCATCCACCTGGAGCGCGTTGGCATAATAACAATATGTGATAATTTTCAGCGCCAGCAGAATACCCAGCCATACACGCTTCATACTCAAAGGGCGTCGAAGGAGCAGAGCGTCGGGCGTCCCTCCGTCAGACGCGCGCAGCAGCGTCCACCTCCTGTCCATGCCGCGCTACGGTGTCGGCAGCAGTTCAAGAAACTCGTGGCAGAGCAGCACGGCAGAATCACCACCCTGCTCCACAAGGCGCATGGAGAGTCCGTTTCCATCGAGTTGTCGCTTGGTCCATTGCTGTGTCATATTTTTTATTCCTAAACTGTCTTTGGCTCGTATGCTAGAGCGAGCGCGGAAGGCGTATGAATCGCCTCTACAACCGAGGAACAAGAACCAGGATTTTATCAGGCGCCTGACGCGTGACCTTGACCACCACTATAGCGTAGTGGTACCGGAGGACAGCATTCTTTCTCCTACGCATCAGAAAAGGAGGTTCCATGCCGACTGAACTCATGCGTCTTGACGCCACGGCGCAAGCCGAGCTTGTACGCGCCAAGGAAGTCACTCCAGAGGAGTTAGTCGACGCCGCGATCGCGCGGATCGCGCAGCTCAATCCCCAGCTCAACGCCGTGATTATTCCCTTGTTTGAGAAAGCGCGGGCGCAAGCCAAGAGCGCAGCGCTTCTCGACGGGCCGTTTCGCGGCGTGCCTCTCGTTATCAAAGATTTGATGTGCGCCACCGCCGGCGATCCGCTGCACAGCGGGATGCGCGTGCTCAAAGAAGCGCAGCACGTGGCGCCGTATGACACTTATCTGGCGGCGAAGTTCAAGGCCGCCGGCTTTATTTGTGTCGGCAGAACAAATACGCCCGAGCTAGGACTCATTCCCACTACGGAACCGGCGGCGTATGGCCCGTCACGCAACCCGTGGAACCTCAATCATTCTACCGGCGGCTCCAGCGGCGGTTCGGCGGCGGCGGTCGCCGCCGGTATGGTTCCGGTCGGACACGCTAATGACGGCGGCGGCTCGATTCGCGTCCCAGCGAGTGAATGCGGGCTGGTCGGCCTCAAGCCCTCGCGCGGCCGCGTCTCCCTTGGCCCCGATGTCACTGAAGTGTGGCAAGGGTGCGCCATTGAGGGCGTGGTGACCCGCTCTGTGCGCGACACTGCCGGCGTTCTCGACGCCATCGCCGGCTACATGCCTGGCGACCCGTATACGGCGCCGGCGCCCCAACGGCCCTATACACACGAGGTTGGCAGAGACCCAGGCAAACTCCGCATCGGCTTCATGAAGCGCTCTCCACACGGCGGCGCGCCGACGCACGCTGATTGCGTTGAGGCGGTTGAGGCGACCGTGCGGCTCTTAGCGTCTCTAGGTCATCTGGTGGAAGAGGCTCATCCTGCGGCGTTAGATGAAACGGAATACCTCACTCATTTTGGCGCGGTGGTCACCACGCACGCGTACGCCGCCCTGCAAGACATTGGACGTCTGCTGGGCCGGGAACTGACGCAACACGATGTCGAGCCCTGGACCTGGGCCAACGCCAATCGAGGGCGGTCTTTGTCGGCCGGGCAGTATGTAGCCGCGTTGACCTGGCTGCAAGCCTGGTCGCGCCGCGTCGCGCAATGGTGGGCGGATGGATTTGATCTTTTGGTAACGCCGACGATGGCGACCCCACCGCCTCAGCTCGGAGAACTCGTCGCCGCTACCGCGGATACGGTCAGAATAGTCGCAAAACGACTATACGGATTGATGCAGTTTACGCCGCAATACAACATCACCGGCCAGCCGGCGATTTCGCTGCCGTTGCATTGGAATGCGGCGGGACTGCCGATTGGCGTACAATTGGTTGGAGAGTTCGGGCGCGAGGATCTCCTTATTCAAGTCGCCTCACAACTAGAACAGGCGCAGCCGTGGCAGGATCGCTGGCCTGCGCTGTAGCCGCCAGGGAGAAAGAACATTTTTGTAAACCACCACAGGAGGGAAAGAAATGAGACTATCACAGCCGCGGATTGCGCCGCTCACGGAAGCCGAATGGACCGAAGAACAGCGCAAAGTGCTTGAGCCGGTCTATAAGGAGGGACGAGTCTACAACGTGTTAGGCACCCTGGCTCGCCATTGGGAAGCATCGAAGAAATTTGGCGTGTGGGGGTATCATGTGATGGGCAATACCTCACGGCTACCGCCGCGGGAGCGCGAGTTACTGATTCTTCGCACCGGTTGGCTCTGCCAGGCGGAATATGAATGGGGACAACACGTCATTTTCGGCAAAGCCGCCGGCCTCACCGACGCAGAGATTGCGCGCATCAAAGAAGGTCCAAACGCTCCGGGTTGGGACCGGTTTGACGCCGCTCTCCTGCGCGCCGCGGATGAGCTGCACGCGGACGCGTTTATTAGCGACGCGACATGGTCAGCTTTGAGCCAACGCTACTCCACGGAACAACTCATGGACGTCGTTTTCGCCGTGGGCCAATACACGCTTGTGTCCATGGCGTTAAATACGTTTGGCGTGCAACTTGACAAAGGGGTCAAGGGTTTCTGACGGCGTCACGCCTCTCCATCACTAATAGTGAAATAAAACGTCGCGCCCTCTTCCGGTGTCGACTCCACCCAGATGCGGCCGCCGTGGCGCTCGATGATCTTTTTACAGATCGCCAAGCCGATGCCTGTCCCCTGGTACTCACGGGAATGCAGGCGTTGGAACACCTGAAAAATGCGCTCGGCTTGCTTCGGATCGACGCCAATGCCGTTATCACGGACAGCAAACCGCCAGCGCCGCCCCTCCCGTTGGGCTGACACATGGATGCGGGGCGGCGCCGCGCCGCGAAACTTCAGCGCATTGCCGATGAGGTTTTGGAATACCTGCCCCAAGCGGGTGGCGTCGGCGCGCACGGTGGGCAAAGGATCATGCGTAATACGGGCGCCGCTCTCCTGGATAGCGATTTGCAGATCATTGCATACCCGGTCCAGCAACGCGTTGCAGTCCACCGCCGCTCTCGTCATCGCTTGTCCCCCCACCCGGGTGTAAGTGAGGAGATCGGCAAGCATCTGTTGCATGCGCTGGGCCCCGTCCGTAATAAAGGCGATATACTCGTCGGCAGTCGCATCGAGTTTGCCCTGGTAGCGACTCGCCAGCAATTGGACAAAGCGATTCATGGTGCGCAGCGGCTCGGTAAGGTCATGGGAAACGATGTAGGCGAACTGCTGCAATTCGTCGTTGATGCGTTGTACGGCGATCTCGGCTTGTTTGCGAGCGGTAATGTCGATCGCATACCCGATCATCCCAATCGGAGCCCCCTGGGGATCACGCCGCAGCGACACTGAGATGTGAGAATAACAGTCCTCTCCGGATTTGCGGCGCTGGCGTATTTCTAATTCATGGCGGCCGCGTTCCAGCAAGGTTTCCACCAGGGCGGGAAACTGGGGCTGCAATTCTTCCGGGAAGAGGCGGAGCACCGAGTAGCCCACCATCTCCGCCGCCGTGTAGCCAAACAGCCGCTCGGCGCCTTTATTCCAGCTCGCCACGACGCCTGCAAGATCAGTAACAATCACCGCGTCATGCACCTGATCGATAATCTCGGCCTGCTGTCGCAGCACTTCCTCGGCCTGTTTGCGGGCAGTGATGTCTCGTTGGGTGGCGACGAAATGAGTCACCTCTCCGCTCTCACTCCGGAGGGGAGCGACGCGCCATTCCACAATCACCTCACTCCATCTTTACGGTAGGTAATGAGCTCTCCGTGGAAAACGCGGCCTGCCGACAGATCAGCGCATAACCGGTCGAGCACGGCGGAGTCGGTGTGTGGTCCATACAAGAGATGCAGCGTCTTGCCCAACACCTCTTCGGCTGTATACCTGGTTAAGTTGGTGAAATCTGAATTCACAAAGGTGATGCGCGGGCCGGGAGGCTCCAGCGCCGCTGTAGTAATCATAATGGCGTCCGTCGCTTGTTGCACCGCCGCATAGAGATGATCCGCTTCACGCCGTTTGGCCGTCAGCATGCGCCGCATCTTGACGCTTTCAATGGCGTTGCCAACCGCCTGCCAGAGATGCTCGGGGACCAGGGCGTCCTTGACCAAGTACTCTAACGCGCCTTGTTTCATGGCCTCGGTGGCGACGCCTTCATGGCCCGCTCCGGTGAGCATAATCACCGCCGGCATCTGTTCCCCAGCCAGCACTTGTAATTGTTTCAAAAATTGCAGACCATCAATGTCTGGGAAGCGATAATCCAGCAAAATACACTCGGGCTGGACAAGCTGAGAAGTGACGAGGCCCTTTCTGCTCAATTCCTCCTCCCAGATCGTGTATGTCCGGTCGGGGTCGCGCTGCAGACGGCGCTTACAAACCGCACGGTCGTCAGGACTATCGTCCACAATCAGCACTTTGTAGTGAGGTTTTGCCATAAATGATGAACTCTGAATGATGAAGTATGAATGAATTACAAATGGTGAATGAAAGACAACGCGGTTTTCCATTCATCATTCAGCATTTTGCATTCATCGTTTAGGATTGCGGCAACGTGACCACGGTGAACCAATAAGCACACAGCGCCTGCAACGCTGGCCGCAAATGTTCAAAAGCGAGCGCCTTGACCAGGTAACCACTACAGCCGGTCGAGTAACAGTACCTCACGTCAGCCGGGTTCTCTGACGTGCTCACCACAACCACCGGCACGGCCTGCAGCGTCACATTTTGTTTCATCTGCCGCAGTACTGTGCGGCCGTCCTTGCCCGGCAGGTTTAGATCTAAAAGCATGAGCGAGGGGACAGGAGCCTGGGCGTAGACGCCGCGCCGAAAAAGATAGTCCAGCGCCTCAGTGCCCGTACGACAACGCACCACCTCACAGGGCAGCATGTGCTTCAACGCCCGCATCATCGCGTAGAAGTCGTCATCGCTATCTTCCACGATCAATAATGGGCCGTACGGCATACGCTTCTCAAACAAGAGAAAATTCAAATTACCATGATTTTCATTCTACATTGCACACTTTACATTTTTAATTTTTAGTCTCTGCCTCTTCATTCTCCACGGCGCTGAGAGTGAAGAAAAACGTCGATCCCTCCCCTGGCGCGGACTCCACCCATATGCGCTCGCCGTGACGTTCAATAATGCGCTTGACGATCGTCAGCCCTGTGCCCGTGCCGCCCCCATACTCTTCCCGGCCATGCAAGCGCCGGAAAATCTGAAAGATTGCAGGAAGGTCCTCCACCGCAATGCCGATCCCGTTATCGCGCACATAAAAGACCGGGAGTGTTGTCTCTTGCTCCTCACGAGGCAAGGACACAGAAGGGGAAGTCCCAAACGCAGACGGTCCGCCGTTCATCCCTTCCTGCTCTTCCCCTCTTAGGGAGGAGGGCGTATACGGCTGCACGCCAATTTCCACCCATTTCTCAGGTTTGTCGTTGTATTTGGCGGCGTTGGTGATCAAATTGGTGAAGACTTCAACCAGCCGCTCAACATTACACCGGGCGCTTCCCAACGGGCCGCGCACGCGCACTTCCACCCCCGTTTCTTTGAGTCGCGCATTCACCAACTCCAGACTACGCGCGAGGATGTCATCGAGACTGGCCTCGGTCATGGGAAACTCTCCCCGACCTATCCGCGAGAAGTGCAGCAAGGAGTTTAACAGAGCTTCCATGCGCTCAGTCAACCGCCGCAACGCCGTCAAATGTCCACGGCTTTCCTCATCAAGCTTGTCGGCATAGTCTTCCAGTAGGAACAAAGCATAGTTGGAAATGCCGCGGAGGGGCTCGCGCAGATCATGCGACGCGACATAGGCGAAGGCGTCGAGTTCCTGGTTACGGCGGGTCAGCTCGGTATTGAGCCGCTGCAGCGCTTCCGCCCGCTTCTGTAATTCGGCGGTCCGTTCAACCACGCGCCGCTCCAGTTCCCGATTCAGCCGCTCCAGCTGCCGCGTCTTACGGTACAATTCGGCAAACACGCTGACTTTAGCCCGTAAGAGCTCAGGAATCACCGGGACCGCAATATAATCCACTGCCCCGTGTTGATACCCTTTGAGCCGATCCAGATCCGAGAGATGCACGGCGGAGATGAAGATGATCGCCGTTTTCTGGTAGCGGGGATGCTGGTGAATAATCTCCGCCAGTTCAAAACCATCCAGTTCCGGCATGCTCACGTCCATCAGCACGACCGCGACATCGGTTTTCAGCAGGTGTTCGAGGGCCTCCCTCCCCGAACTGGCCTTGATCAGATTCTCTCCCAGGTCACTTCGGTTTGCATCGTGGCCTCAATGCTGTTGAGCACAATGCCAATGCTGGCCGTCAGTTGTTCGAGAAGCGCCAGGTGCGAAGCGGTGAAGGCGTTCAAGGAGGCCAACTCAATCACTGCCTTCACCTGATCCTCAAAGAGCACAGGCAGTACGATGACATTCTTTGGGATAGCCTGGAACAGACCTGAGCGAATCGGAACGGTATGAGTTGGCAGGTCGGAAATTAACATGCGCCGCTTTTCCACAGCACATTGACCGATAAGGCCCTCACCAACCCGCAAGTGCCGGGGATGCCCGTCCTGCCCGTCGTCCGCGAAAGCCGACAGCAGCACCATGCCTGGCTCTTGCTCTGTTTCCATCTGATAAATCACGCCTTGCTGGGCGTTGACCAGCGGGACCAGCTCCGACAGTAACATCCGTCCGACAGTGGCAAGGTCGCGTTGACCCTGCAACATGCCGGTAAGCCGGGCAAGGTTCGTCTTGAGCCAGTCTTGCTCGGTGTTGCGGTCAGTGGTGAGCCGCAGGTTATCGATCATCGTATTGATGTTGTCTTTCAACTCAGCAACCTCGCCGCTGGCCTCGACCTGGATGGAGCGGGTCAAGTCACCTTTGGTGACGGCAGTGGCGACTTCGGCGATGGCGCGCACCTGACGGGTGAGGTTGTCGGCCAGCAGGTTGACGTTGCCAGTCAGGTCCTTCCAGGCGCCGGCGACGCCTGGCACCACGGCCTGCCCGCCCAGCTTGCCGTCGGCGCCCACCTCGCGCGCCACGCGGGTCACTTCACCAGCAAAGCGGTTGAGCTGGTCCACCATGGTGTTGAGGGTTTCTTTGAGCTGGAGCATCTCACCGCGCACGTCGACCGTGATCTTCTTCGACAAATCGCCGTTGGCGATGGCGGTGGCCACTTCAGCGATATTGCGCACCTGCGCGGTGAGAGTGCCCACCATAGCATTGACGGAGTCAATCAGATCCTTCCACACGCCGCTCGCTCCGCTGACTTGCGCCTGCCCGTCCAACTTGCCATCCGAGCCCACCTCGCGCGCCACCCGGGTGACTTCAGCCGTGAAGACGCCGAGCTGTTGAATCATCGTGTTCACGATCGTGGCTGAACGGAGGAACTCGCCTTCCAACGGTCGCCCGTCGACATCAAGTCGTACGGTTTGCGTCAAATTCCCCTGCGCGACAGCGGCAATGGCGCGGGTGATTTCGGTCGTTGGCCTCAGGAGGTCGTCAACGAGCGTATTCACGGAGACCTCCATCTCACGCCAGGCTCCTTGCGGTTGGTTAAATCGTGCGCGCTCTCGTGCCTTTCCCTCTTTGCCGACCACCTGTCCGATACGCTTGAGTTCTTGCGCCATCATCTGATTGGCGGCTACGATCTCGTTAAACGTGTCTGCAATCTTCCCTTCCAGTCCCGTCCAATCGCCCGGCAGCCGTACGGAAAAGTCGCCATCACGCATAGCCTGGAGCGTCGCGAGGATGATACGGAGGTCGACAAATGTACCGGCGGCGCCATTGCTATGCCCGTTCCTCTTGGCTCCTCCTTTCATACGGCCATTCTTTTTGAGGGTTGTTGCGACAGGCTCGTGTATTTCCATGTTCATCCTCCTACCTGCACAACGGCCTCAGCCATTGCAGCCGAGACAGCATTAAGACGCGCTCTGGATAAATGCCCCCCCCCAGATTGGGCAGAGACTACTGCAGACTCGGTTCTCCAAAGCTATTTTATCCATGTAATTGTGTACGCAAGAGATAGCGTACGCAAGAAAGCGAGCTGAACTCATAAGAGAAAGGCAAAGCCAGGGTCATGCAAGAATTTTTCTGATCACTACCATGTGAAGAGCTGGAAGCGACGAAGCAATCCCTGCAGAAGGCAATGATTGCCTCGCGCAGTGTATCCTGAGCCTGGCGAAGGGCTCACGATGACACTGTTATCTTCATGCAGTTATAGTTTTGTCCCATAATTCACAGGAGAAGAATGTCCCATGGTAGACATCATGGCCGAATCGGGTACAACCGCAGCGCATTCTCCCACATGATCTTTTTCTTGCTCTCAAGAGCAACCCCTGGAAGGTCCAACAACTCTTTGACAGCAACCGCGTACCGCCGTCCCTCCGGATGACTGAAGTCCGTCGCGGTCACGATGTTATCGTCACCAAGATAACTGATGACCTGAGGAATGCCTGGATCATCGGGATCAGCGGAAATGAAGCACTGCCGCTGGAAGTAGTCCCGCGGATGCATCTTCAGCCCGGGAATGTCGAGTCCACGGAACCCGCCCTGGACGCTGGCGGCAAGCCGATCCAACCAGAATGGCACCCAGCCGGCGCCGGATTCCAGATGCACCACTTTGAGCTTGGGGTGACGTTCGAGCACGCCGCCCATAATGAGAGCAGTACAGGCCAACATATTGCCCATCGTGAAAGCAACGGTCGTCTGCGCGGTACGGAGCCGCGGCAGGTAGTAGTAGAGCATTTCATCCGCCGCCGTACCCGTCCCGGTATGAACCGCCAACGGCACGTTCAGATCCTCCAGGGTATTCCACAACGGTTCATAAAAGTCATCATATAACCTGTGTTCACAGACCGGGACTGGATTAATATGCACGGCCTTAAAATCAAATTCCTTGACACAACGGCGCGCTTCACGGGCGGCCTCTTCCGCATCGCGCAGATCCACCGAGGCTGCGCCCAACACCCGGCCTTCCGTAGCGGAGCAAAAGTCGTGGAGCCAGTTGTTATACGCGCGACGGTACGCCGCAGCGCGGTCTGCTTCCAGCTCAGGCACGGCCGTCGTTAATAGTCCTGCCGAAGGATACACCACCATGTAATCAATCCCCGTCCGCTCCATTGCCAGTTTGTACATCTCAGGAGGAAAGCCTTGTCGGGCAAATTCCGCATACGCCTCATCTTGACCGGGTAACGCGAGGCGTGCGCCGGCTTCAAGAGAGGCAAAATGAGAATGCTGATCGATAGTGTTTTTGCCTGTCAGCGGATCACGTCCGAAGGGCATGACATACTCACCACCGTTCGGGGCAGGAATTCTCAGCTCAAAGCCAAAGGCCAACGGCTCACCCTGGTAATCGGCGCGCGCATACGGCATGCGATCGCGGAACTTTGGTTCAAGGTATTTCTCAAACATGTCAGGCGGCTCTATGACATGCGCATCACTGTCGATAAATGGATAACGTTCCGGCATGGATGATCCTCCCTTTTCCATATTGATATCGTCGCGTTTTCACCACGTTCAGCAATGGGCTCGGCCCTCGTAGGGGCACGGCGCGCCGCACCCCTACACCGAGGAGAGCCTTTTCTGCCAGAGTTTGGTTACCGACCTTGGTCGCCAAGGTTCATTAGCCGGCAACCTCTTCTTCCTCATGCCGCAGCATCCTGCACTTTCTTGGGAAAGTCGCGCAGCACTTTCAGCACGGTTTGCACTTCAGGTCCAGGCGCAACGGCGTACAGCCCCGATACGCCCAGGTCGCGATACGCACGAATATCAGCGGCGGAGAGTAAACGACTGTCAACCATCGCAGTAATTTCCAGCTTGGAGAAATCACGTCCCGCTTTTTCCATCAACGTCCGCAGCTCGGCAAAGCGGGGTTTCACCTCTTCCAACGCCATCGGACCGATATGCCAACCGTCGCCAAACGCTACGACGCGCTTGAGCGCCGGAGTCGATTCGCCGCCAACCCAGATGGGCGGATGCGGCTTTTGCAGCGGGCGCGGGGCGAAGTAGAGATCTTTATCGATCTGGACGAATTTGCCGTTGAAGCGCGGCGTTTCCTTGGTCCACACTTCTTTCATCACCGCAATGTACTCGCGCGTGCGCGGGGCTCGTTCTTTGAACGGAATGCCGAGTAAGCGGAACTCTTCCTCCATCCACCCTACTCCAGCGCCCAAAATCACTCGTCCGCCTGACACTACATCCAATGTCGCCACCACGCGCGCCATTTCGAGCGGATGGCGGTATGGGACAATCGTCACACTCGTTCCCAGGCGGACCTTTTTCGTGACCGGAATAAGCAGCGCGAGGACGGTGAAACCATCGAGCCAATCGCTAGTGGTAAACACTGCGTAGGGATCAGCCCCCAGTGCGCGGGAAAACTTGGTATAGGGATACTCGGAAACGATGTGTTTGGGAATAGTAATGTGATCGCCAGTGATAATCCCATCGTAGCCGAACTCCTCGGCAAGTTCGCCGATTTGTTTGACTCCGTCAACAGTACGCAACGCCGCCGCGCCGCCGACATGCACTCCGTAACGCATGGCAAGTTCCTCCTTCCTTTAAGGAAAAAAGCAAAATAGTTTCTCTTCAATTCTTCATTCGTCATTTTTAATTGCTTATTCCCTCGCTCCTGGCGTCACCGTCAGCGTCACCCGCTGGTCGCCACGCAGGACGACCATCTCCACCGGCGTCCCGATTTTCAGTCCGTCCAGAGCATACGTATAATCATAAATGTTCTCAATCTTCTTTCCCGCCAGCTCGACAACGACATCGCCGCCCTGAACGCCTGCTTTCTCCGCTGGTCCGCCCTTCGCCACCCCGGAGAGTTTGACGCCAACGACGTCAGTTCGCGCGTAATCAGGAATGGTGCCTAAATATGCCCGAATGGCCACGCGACCAACCGCGGTCGCTGGTTGCTCCATGCGGCGATAATCAGGCGCGTCAGGACGCGTCGCCAGATCGGCGGCGATGGCGGCGAAGAGTCGCGTAATTTTTTCCGCGCCGGTGTAGTTAATTTTGTCTGCCGTATCGCGCGGCGTGTGATAATCCGCATGCGCGCCGGTGAAGGCGTTCAGAATCGGAACCTCTTTCAAGTAGAACGAGGTCGCGTCAGTCGGCAGATAGCTATCATTTTGCGTGACGAGCGGTAAACCAATCGGCGCATTGAAGCGTTCAATCTCCGCCAGCCAGCCTGAACTTGAGCCAATCCCTTGCACGATCAGGTTTTTATCGAGACGGCCAATCATATCCATATTCAGGTACGCGGTGATAGCAGGACGCAGCGAAGCGAGTTCCTTTTTCTGGTCGCCAAACGTGCGCGTGAAATAGCTGGAGCCGAGCAAGCCCATTTCCTCGCCTGACCAGGACACAAACAAAATGTCCCGCTGCAACCTCAGCTTGCCCTTCGCTTTCTGATCGGCAAGAGACTGCGCAATCTCCAGCAGTCCAGCCACACCAGAGGCGTTATCATCAGCGCCATAGTGAATACGCCCCTTCTCCTCTTCACGCGCCAGCGAACTCGCGCCGACACCGTGGCCAAGATGGTCAACGTGCGCACCGATGACGATGGCCGTTTTCCCTGGAGACTGCCGCGCCGGCAAACGCGCCAGCACATTACGGCCCGTGCGCTTTTCCTGCTGAATATCGATTGACGCCGCGAGCGTCTGTCCAGGAAGAGGAAAACCCAAGACAGGGTTCCCCGTATCAAGCGCATCCTGCAACTCCTTCAACGTCTTTCCCGTCGGTTGCAGCAAGTGCTCAGCCACAGCGTCAGTCACGGAAATCGTCGCAATACTGCTCCCCGCCAGCGACGAGTCAAAAGACAGCGTCACCAATTGCTCTTTGACGTGAGCATTGGGGCCGCTCGCCACGATTAAGCCGCGCGCGCCGTGGTCACGCGCCGCCACCGCTTTGAAGCGCAGCGGCGCATAATGATTGAGATGCTGCCGCACTTCTGACGCGACGTTCTCCGGCAGATAGCGAAACACCAGCGCCCATTTATCTTTCACGTCCAGATGAGTGTAGGAGTCGTATTCCCCTTGCCCATCTGTTGCGGGCGCAACAATGCCATAACCGGCGAACACGACCTCGGACGCGGGAATTTCTCCGGTCTTTGAGAACGCCAGCGGACGCCAGTCCGTGTTTACTGCGTATTCTTGACGACGTTGCTCGTCTTGTCTGAGCACGAGATGGTTGTTCGTCCCCAGGGACACGCCTGCGGTAAACGGAAACGATTGAAAGAAACTTCCATTGTCTCCGGCTGGAGCGAGTCCGAACGAGCGAAAGTTGGAGGCGACATATTCAGTTGCGGCTTTCTCCCCCGCCGTGCCGGTCAAGCGGCCATCCATCGCTTCCGAGGCGAGCGTCGAAATATGGAGACGCAGGTCATTGGCGTTAATATCGGGAACTGGCTTGGCGTCAGGAGGAAACAGGACTTGTTCCACTTGCTCCGTTGGCGGCGGCTGCCGTGCGGTAGTCAGGCCGAGCAGCCGTCGCGCCTCGGCATCGTTCCAATCGGCGAAAAAGATCTGCGGCTTCTTATCCGGCGTACGACTGCTTGTCCAGGTCAAGGTCTTGCCATCCGGCGAGAATGCCGGAAGGCTGTCAAAGCCGTTCGTGTACGTCACCCGGACCGGTTGAGATTTCCCGGCGGCGTCAACCAGATACAGCTCAAAATTATTAAAGCCTTGCAGATTCGTGGCAAAGATCACATAATCCCCGGAGGGGTGAAAGTACGGCGCCCAGGACATCGCGCCAAGATGCGTCAGTTGCGTTTGCTCACTCCCATCCACGTTCATTGTCCAGACTTCGGCTGTCGCGCCATACAGGGGAAAACCGCCGCCACACGATCTTTTTGCCGTCCGCGCTAAAAAACGGGCCGCCATCATACCCAAGCGTATTCGTCAAGCGGCGAACATGAGTCCCATCTGCATGCATCAGGTAGATATCAATCTGACTGGAGGCGTCTTGCGTAAAGAGTTTGCGTTCCTCGTCACTCAGCGCGTCAGTGAAAGCATGCCGATTCGAGGCAAATACAATCAGTGATCCGTCTGGCGACCAGGACGCCTCGGCGTCATAGCCATGCGCGGGAGCCAACGGGGTGAGTGAACCAGTTGTGAGGTCGGCCTGGAATAAGTCGTAGTGCTCGTCGAAATCCCAGGAATACCGCCGCTGCTCGCCGGAGGCGCGTTCAGCGAGCTCTTTTTTCTGCTTCGCTCGCGCGTCGGGATCGCGATGGGTCGACGCAAAGAGCACATGCCGCCCGTCGGGATGAATCCACCCGCACGTCGTTTTGCCGTAGCCAGGCGAGACACGGCGGATGTCACCATTGGTTAGATTCAGGACATACATTTGATAAAAGGGATTGCCGGGTTTTCGTTCGCTTTGAAATATCAACAATGAACCGTCGCGGCTGAAATACCCCTCCCCTGCGCGTTGGTCGGCGAAGGTGACCTGGCGAACATGGGTGAGTAAGCGCTCTTGCGCCTGACGCGCGTCTTTCTCGGCGGACGATGCAGCAGCATGCGGACCCTGCTCCGAGCCAGGTTGCCTGTGAGCAACCGCGAGCGGAACGCTCGCGAGCAAACCGAACAGGAGAGAAAAGACAATAGCGTAAATCATCCGTGAGCGAGCGGAAAAACCAATAGCGTCAAACCGCATCATGGGCGTTATCATACTGCACCCAGGAGAGGGCAGCGAGGACAGTTCAGACATCAGGTGGGAGGCGGAAGGCGCAAGACAGGTAGGGCGTGCTCCGCGCACCGATACATCCGGAACTACTCTTTTTTATTCTGGGAAGAACTCGTAATCGAGAATTTGCGCAAGAGTAAACGGGCATACGGGAGGGAAATTCGTTGCAGCAAGACCGGTTTGATTCGCCGCGCTCCGGCGGGCGCGAGGGTACTGCCGTTCGACAAATTCAGAGAGATAGGGCCGCAAACTTGGGCTGTCATCTAACAGGTCAGCAATAGCGTCGCGGGCAGTATCAATACTGTCACGCCAACTCCCAGAGCGGCGCTTCGCTTGCCTGGACCATTTCAGCAAGTGCAGCAAGAGATTTTTGAGGTGACTTTCGATTGCCCGCCGCTCGCCGCGTCCCATGTCCTCCAACTCCTCCGCAATCGCCTCAGCGTCCAATTTGTCAAAGCGGCGCGCGCGCAAATGCGCTGCTTGTTCGATAAGCCACGCATGATAATCGTCCTCGCCCAGCCTTGGCTTTACTACAGGTGCGGCCATGGAGATTACTCCAGTAGTGAAGCGGCAGGCATGCCAAGATCAGTATGGGAGCGCTTTCCGAGTCGCTCATGAAATGTGCTGCGGGCCAGCTCTCGCTTGATAGCTTCACGTACGAGGTCGCTCAGCGTGCAATGTCGCTTACATGCGTAGAATCGTAAGCGTTTATGCAAGGACTCAGGAACATTCTTCACCTGAAGATTCGCCATAGGCCAACTGTGGCATGCTTTCGGCATGCTGGCAACTCCGCCACTTGAGGAGCGGAGCCGACCATAGCAGACGTGACGCGCGGGGAGCAAGCCTCGACACGTTGCGTTTACCGCCGACAATATGTGTCGATGGCGCGGCTTAAGCAAGCGCGCCCCTCACCCGTTCAGACAGCGGCATCTTCTTGATAATGAGCCACAGGAACACGGACATGCTCGGTAATCTGATCACTATGGGCGGCGATGTGCCGCATCTTCTTGTAGACATGAGCGTGATGGTAGCGTTCCCCACACCTATTACATACCCACGCAGGAACATCCTCGATGATCACAAAAGACTGCCCATGCCTGAAATATTCACGCCCACGTGTTGCGTCCAGCCGGCCCTCACAACAGCGGACACAGACTTCACCTGTCATATCTACTGGTTTTTTAGGTTTCATACACCGTCACCATAACAACAAGCTGACGCGTCGAAAACGGCTGAGCCACGGCAGTGAGTCCGCGCCCATCCAGCGCCATCCTCTCGATGATATACTTCGGTCGACCGATAGCGTCTCTTTCCCGTCGGACGATTTCTCCATTCAGAATGGCTGCCTCAAGGTCTTGCTCGGTACACTCATCATTATCCAATTCGTTCTCTACATGAATAGAAAGAACATAATCTCCTCGCCTCACGAATGCCTGGATCTGCTGCAAGATACGAGGATACATACCGAAAGGCGTTCACTGGGAGAGGATTGTTGACTCAGGACTCAGTACTCGGAACTTAGCCCTCACTTGAGTCCCGCTTTGCGAAAGGCGGCAACCATGCGCTCGATAATAGCGGGATCTTTAAATGGCGCCCTTTGCGTCACCCAAGCAAGGGAGAAGTTGGGATTGATGCGTGCGAGTTCCGCCACCTCGGCCTGCGCCTCAGGGAGCCGATCCAACTCGGCATAACACAGCGCCAGGTTGGCGCGAGCCTGGAGAAAATTGGGAGCCTGCGCCGCAGAGGAACAAGCGCCTCTTCACATCGTCCCGATACGCGATAAGCGATGGCCAAGCTGACAAGGTAGGCAGGTGGATACCGAGGATTCAAGCGCATGGCCTGCTCAATGAAGCTGATCGCCCGATCCGGCTCCCCCGCAAAAATGAGGATGCTACCTAGGTAGAAATGGCTGTCAGCGTTGCTAGGAGCCATAGTGACGGCTCGTTCCGCCTCAAAAACGGCTTGATCGTGTTGTTTCTTCCATAAATAGACTTCGCCTAATGTGGTGTGAGCGACCGGCAAGGAGTCATCCAAAGCAATAGCCGCATTGCCCGCTTGAAGCGCTTCATCCAATGATTGAGCAAGTTCAGGACTCCAAACATAGAACCAATCCTGATATTTCGCGTCGCCTAACCCTGCATACGCTTCAGCATATTGTGGATCCAGCTCAAGAGCTTTCGTGAACAGCTGTTGCGCCTGCGTATTGAGTTCCCTCTTTGATTCATAGGCCGCACGGAGCGAAAGATCCACGGCGCGCAAGACATAGTCATAGGCCTCCAAGTTATTCGTCCGTTTACGAACCACAACTCCTTGTTCCCACAAAGTAAGCTGAAGTTTCAGCGTCGTGGCAATCTTCTGTACGACTTCATCTTGTACGGCAAAAATGTTGATGAAAGGACGATTGTACTGCTCAGCCCACAGTTGGCGATCGGTCGTCGCATCGATAAGTTCAACAGCAATCCGCAGTTGGTCCTCAGTTTTGCGCACACTCCCTTCAAGAACATACTGAACGCCCATATCACGGCTAATGTCTCGCACCTTGGCGGATTTGTTTTTATAGGTAAACGCTGACATACGGGAGATCACAAAGAGGCTCGACAGTTGAGAGAGCGTGTTGATAATGTCAGTCGTAACGCCATCACTGAAATACTCCTGCCCGGGATCGCCGCTGAGATTAACAAATGGGAGGACAATGATGGATGGTTTGTCGGGCAACGGCAACGGCGGCTGGGGGTTAGAGGCTAGGGATGGGGGATTAGGGGTTGGCAAGGATAGATACTGAACAGCAGTGATGATGCCGACCAGAAGGAGGAAGCCCTTAAAGAGAAACGGACGAATTGACCAGGAACGGACGGGCTCTGCAGCATCTCGCGGCTGATGTCTAGGATCACTCAGTCTAGGGTCTCGGGGCTGATCATCAGAAGGAGCGCCTTCTCGGTTTTCTGACTCTAGACTTTGGCCCCTGGACTCTCGACTGTCCTCTACTTTTGCCTTTTGACTTTCTTCCTCCTGATTCAGCACTCGGAACTCAGGACTCGGCACTGGAGCGGTGACCGCCGCAACTGGGGCGACAAACCTATACCCTCGTCCGTGCTGCGTCTCGATGATCGCTTGCTTGGTTCCGTCGTCCCCGACGGCGACCCGGGCGGCGCGGATACAGCGCGTCAGGGCATTCTCGCCCACCACTTGCCCCGGCCATAATTTGTCTAATAATTCATCTTTGGAAACTACACGATCTCCATGCTGGAGCAGATAAGCCAGGACATCGAACACTTTGGGTTCGACGGCCACCGGCGCGCCGTGGCGGCGCAGTTGATAAAGTTGATCATCAAGCTCATAGTCGGCAAAGCGATAGACCATCAGGCGGCTCCAGCGAGTGAGACATGGCGGAGCCAACCATAGCAAACATGGTGAGCTGGGAGCAAGGCGCGATATCACGCCTGTCTCAGGAAAAGAAGAGGCTTTGGTTTAGGAGGTTGAGACAAAATCCATAGGAGGCTGTCATTGCAAGGAGGCGCAGCCGACGAAGCAATCTCTATTTTTGGGCAAAGATTGCTTCGCTCCGCCCGCAATGACATTGTGGCTTAACTTAATGCATTGGGCGGCGACGCAGTGGCGCGCCTCGGTAGAGGGAGTCTCAACAACATATAGTAGATCACTTCCGCGTGTGTGAGTTCTAGTTTTCTGGCGGTAATAGTGAGAAGTGTCTGACCATCTGGAGCCACTGCCCGTCTGATTTCACAAAGGTGACGGCATAGCGACCAAAAGAGGTTGCCAGCGGGCCGTCTTTGGGTTTGAGCGCAAGCATGTAGTTTCCCCAAGCAACGCCCAGATTGCTACTCACACGGTATTGGGGATTGATCGGCGTGAAGCTAAAACTCTCATGATTGGCAAAGACCGTCTGAAAGGACTGCCGGAGTGCGGGCTTCCCGTCCACCGGAAATGGCGAGCGCGACCCAAAACTGACGACTTGGTCGTGCCACGTTGCCGCAAACGCTTCGAGGTCGCGCGCATTGGCCGCCTTGCTCCCTTGCTCGAAGGCGGCTTTCAGATCAGTGAGATCGTCGCTCCGTGCAACTAATGGAGCCACGAGAACCACAACCACAGCAACCGTGAACAGCGTTTGTCGATACCTCATACAACTTCCTCCTTCTTTCTGTTCGGCCGCCATAAGGCAGGCTCGTTAAGGCTTACGGAATAAAATTCAATCCTCTGGCATGGCCAAACGATCGGCGTCTCGGAGAGCGCTCCGGCTCACCTTCGCTCTCAAAGTGTGTTCCAGAACGAGGAACACTTGTGATCGGCGTCAAAGTTGGACTCTACCGTGGGCGTCGACGGCTCCAACGATTGAAACTGATCAGTTGAGGCGTCGTAGGGAGACCAGGCTGGCGCGCCAGACAAGTTCGGGTCACCAGTCGCCGCGAACTGTGTCCAGTAGGCGATCATCGTATCAGAGAGCTGCTGTTGGTCAGCGGTAAATGGCGCCGGTGTTCCGAGTTTCCACTAAGGGCGTGGGATCATAGAAACCGCCAGCTCCTCTTACCAGGTCGCCCCCATGGATCCACACCATCACCGGGAGGCCGCCGTGTTTATGTCCGCCATGTTCATCTTCGTTCTTCTTCAGGCCGGGGGTGTACACGTTCAGGAACAAGCAATCTTCGTCGCCAACGGTGCTGCCAGCACTGAGCTGGGGACAGACATTGCCGAGTTGAGTCGCTTCAAGTACTCCCTGCCAGTGTCCGTGAGGTTGCGGCGGCATCCACCGCAACGCACCGACTGGCGGAGCAGCGTAAGGAATGCCAAGGAACTCATTGAGGTCCGGCGAGATGACGCCCTTGAGGGGGCCGTCTTCGGTCACAATCGCGGGGTTTGAGGACTTTTTTGGTTTCTTTTGGTTTGGTCCTGGTTGCCAGTCTTCCGAAAGCTGAAGTTCCGGAGTCGCCGTGTGCGCGGCGGTCTCGGCTTTGCCGATGCCCAGGGCGATCACACAACTCAACGTGAGTCCTATCGTTAAGCTCTTCCTGCTCATAATGTTTTTCCTTATATAAGGGTGTCTAGTTGTCGGGCGTCTGGCTTACGTCATAGATGGTCAATATTTACGGACCCGTCGGCCATCCAGGCGCACCCATGAATAGTGAAAAGATATCGCTCGCCGCGATGAATCGTTTCGCGTGTAGTCGCATAACTAACCCTCCTTGAGGATAAATTTGCGTCGTAACGTACGAAAACGCGGGCAAGGAAGCTTGATGACGTGATGATGATTTGGTGATGAAGTGGTGATGATTGTGGCAAGGGCGTAATTTATTTGACCTGCAAGGATGTGGGAGATAGGCTACGGAGGTGGATATTGAACGAGCACGGGAATCATTACGCGCGGCGCAACTTTGTGTGCAAGAAAGATTGGTCAACTCTGCTGCGAGTCGGGCTTATTACGCGATGTTTCAAGCAGCGCAGGTAGCCATGGCAGCGGCTGGTTCGCCGCAGAGCGAGTGGAGTCATCAAGGGTTACAAGCGTCCTTTGTGACCGAGCTGATTCATCGAAGAAAGATATATCCAGCCGTGTTCGTGATTACCTCTCCTATAGTCTCGGAGTACGGAGGGCGGCGGATTATGGACTTGCGGGCGTCAGTAGAAAAATTGCCCAACGTTTAGTACACAGGGCAGCTTCGTTCGTCGTTGCCGTTGAGGAGAAAGTACGCCATGAAACTCCGCCTGAATAGAGACGACTACCGTCAATATCGAGAGATGTTAGACGCCAAACTGACTGAACTGGTTCTCTATGCAAAGGAACTCTGTCCTGAAGCGGTCGTCGAGGTCAGCAAAGCCCAATATGAGGATGAAGATGGCGCCGTCTACATCTTTCCTCCCCCTTCACTTCCAGAGGAAGAAGAAGAGCGCGTTGAGTTGGCCGTCGCTGCCCGTGCAGGAGAGATTTTTGAAGAAACCGGCTTGTTTATTCTCTGTGCTGCTCTCGACCCAGCGGCCAAGTGATAGTCGTGTCGTATCTACTCAGCACGCGTTAGGAGCACTGCATGACGGCGAATGCACAGCAACAACCCATGCTCGCAGGCATCAAAGTTTTAGATTTCACTCAATACCTGGCCGGCCCCACGGCGACCCGCCTCATGGCCGAACTTGGCGCGGAGATCATTAAAGTCGAACAGGCCAAAAGCGGCGACCCCTCGCGCGCCCTGCCCTTTCTCAAAGATGGGCGCAGCGTGTATTTCATCCAGCAGAATCGCGGCAAGAAGAGCCTTTGTGTTGACTTCAGCAAATCCGAAGGCGTTGAGCTGATTCGCGCCCTCATCCCTAAAGTCGATGTCGTCATCGAAAACTACGGCCCTGGCGTGATGGAGAAACGTGGGCTCGATTATGAATCGCTGAAACAATTGCACCCGGGCATTATTATGTGCTCGGTATCCGCATTTGGCCGCAACAGTCCGATGTCGCATCTCACCGGGTACGATTATATCGCGCAAGCGTTCTCGGGCATCATGCATATGACCGGCGATCCAGACGGGCCGCCGCGTTTCGTTGGCGTCGCTATTGCGGACGGCATTGCCGGGGTGAACGCGTTCGCCGCTCTGGGATATGCGCTCTTCCATCGCGACCGCACAGGGCAAGGGCAGTACATCGACATTGCCATGGTCGATGCGCTGTATCACATGCAATCTGTCGAAGTGCAGATGTTCGCAGCGAGTAAAGGCGCCTACAAACCGCTGCGCTTCGGCATTCATCACTATATGGGCTGTCCGCAAGGCGTCTTCAAAGGCCCCACAGGCTGGATTGTGATCCTGGCGCTTGATCGCCAGTGGCCTAATGTTGCGCGCGCGCTGGGCAAGCCAGAATTAACTAATGACCCGCGCTTTGCTTCGGCGGGGCGGCGAGGGCGGAATCAGAAAGAACTCATCGCCATAATCGAAGCCTGGATGCAAACGTTTCCGGACGATGACGCCGTGCTCAAAGTGCTGGCGGAGCACCGCGTACCGGCAGGCCCGGTGCTTTCGATTGAGGAGACAGTGTCGCACCCTTATTTCATCGCCCGCCGCATGGTGCGCCAGGTTCCAGACCGTATACTCGGCGAGGTGACCATCCCCGGGTTCCCCTTTAAATTTTCCGCCTTCCCGGATGAGTTGCCCCTCCAGGCGCCATTTTTGGGCGAACATAACGAGGAGGTGCTCTCGCAGTATCTTGGCCGCTCGCAGGACTCGATCGCGGCGCTCTACCAGCAAGGAATTCTCTATAAAGGAGACAAATAATTTCTGGCGGGAGTGGCGCTTCCGTGGGGGCTCCATGGAAGGCGCTAGATTGTTAGGCACGCTCCGCACCCTGGGACTGGGGCTGTGCCGCTGAGCTGGGGTCGGCAATGTGCGAGTCATGCTGGACAGCTTGGCAGATTCTCCATCCCTGTTTACACAGCGGCTGTGTCAAGTGGGGGTTTTATGAGAAAGCCCTGCCGCTGGCGTCAGCGTTTAGACTACCATTATTCCTGAGGACTTTAAAACGCACCGGCTTCCCGGGCGCGGGAGCACCGTTCTCGGTCAAGGACACTACCAGCGGCTCAGGCAACAGCTCCTCAATGTGTGCGGTCTGGTTATTCCCAGATACAAGTGTGATTCTGGCGGGCGTCACAGTGTCTAAAGTCACCCCAATATGCTCTGTGTCTACATTACCGGCCCGATCGATCCCCGTGCAGGTAAGCGTATTAGGACCCGGCTGTAACGGCACATCGACTGCCACAAAGGCTCGATTGGCCACCTGGGCGCTGACCCCGTTACATTCCACTCGCGCCTCTTCTACGTTGACCGTGCCTACCACGATATCGTTAATCATCCCCGTCACGGTAACCGGACAGGTTCCCTGATCATCGCTGTTGTTCAGGCCGAGCCAGACATGCAAATCACTGAGCGCCGTGAGGCGTAACGCGCTGTCCACTGGCGCGGCAGCCCAGACGCCGACCACCTGAAAGGTCGTGCAATTGACGGCAGGAGAATCCTTGAACTTGGCCGTAGTCGCCGTGGAACTGATCGTATTAAGGAGATCACATGAATCCAACAAGGTTCGCGGGGACGACACATACAAGATCATATGCGACAATAGGCGGTCTTTTCAGGAAGAACGGAGCGGAACAGGAAGGAGAAACTACGGATGCAGGAGATTCGTTTCGATGGCCGGGTAGCGGTCATTACAGGCGCTGGGAATGGCCTCGGGCGCAGCCATGCGCGGTTCCTGGCCTCGCGCGGCGCGAAGGTGGTGGTGAATGATCTCGGCGGCACAGTGGCGGGTACGGGGAGCTCCCGCGCTGTAGCCGATGCGGTGGTAGAGGAAATCAGGGCCGCCGGAGGTGAGGCAGTCGCTAACTATGATTCGGTAGCGACTGAGGAAGGCGGGCGCAATATTATCAAGACCGCACTTGACGCCTTTGGCGCGGTCGACATTCTCATCAATAATGCCGGCAACGTGCGTGACAAAAGCTTCGCCAAGATGGACCTGGCTGACTTTCGTGCGCTCGTCGATGTGCATTTGATGGGCGCAGTCTACTGTACCCACGCGGCCTGGCCGATCATGCGCAATAAAAACTTTGGTCGTATCGTGATGACGACATCGGCTGCCGGCTTGTACGGGAATCATGGGCATACGAACTACGGCGCGGTGAAGATGGCGGTGATCGGCTTCATGAACGCGCTGAAAGAAGAAGGGCGCAAGCACAACATCACGGTGCATGCGATTGCGCCGATCGCGCTCACCCGGATGTCGGAGAGCGTGACGGCTCCGAGAATCGCACCGCTTATTAAGCCGGAATTTGTGACCGCAGCAGTCGCCTGGTTGTGTGCTGCAGAAAATGAAGAGACAGGGCACATCATCCAAGCGGGCGCGGGGTACTACGCCAAGATTGAGGTGCGCGAAGCGCACGGGGCGCTGTTTGGCGCGGACACCATTCCCACACCCGAGCAGATTCGTGATCGCTATGCAGAGATTACGGACATGAGCCAGGCCGCGCCTTACACCAACGCCTCGGAGGCGCTCCGCAAGATCTTTCGTCTGGTCACCCCTAAACAATGAGACAAAAGAGACAGGAGGTAAGAGCTTGCCGGCGCTCTTACCTTCCACCTCGGAGGGTCACAAGCTGACGCGCAGCCGGTGTAGCAGAAAATTGAGCGTGTCTTCGACAGGTTTCTGATTTTCAGGAGAGCCGCAGTACGTGTCAATCTGATATTTCCCTTCCATGAAGTGCATCAACTCTTCATCTCGCTGGCTGAGATGCTCGTGTCGCACCATCGGATCATCCACCAGACTGAGATAGGCAAAAATTCCCAGACAGGCAATGGCTTCCACAAAATAATGCTGTGCGGCGCGAGCGAGCGGGTGAATATGTGGAAACATCATTGACAAGCCAAAATACGCCGGAAGTGGCTGAGCATGGGCCAGAGGATTCTGCATCAGCTCCCGCTCGTTCTTAATCCAGCCTTTCTCCATCAACACTTCGACGTGCAGCTTGCTGTGTTTGCACTCGTCCCACACTTGCCGGGCTCGCATCCGCTGCAGATCGATGTAGCGCTCCTGCTCGTTCAGATCGACTGAGAGGAGCTGTGCTGACATCTGTTTAATAGACATCTGCACTCCTTCTCCCGCATATCCCCCGAGCGCCACCCCGCGCTTCCAGTCTTCACCGCCATTAGCCAGACTCTTCTCAATTTCCGCGAGGGAAGCCTGGAGAGAAATCTCCCACCCTTTGATGCACTTTTCCTCCGTGATCCGCAAACGAAAGTCCGCCCCTGGCGCGCCGGGCGCGGTCGGCCACACCCATTTCTCCAGAAACTCCTTCAAAATCGGCTGCATACAAACCTCCTCTCGGCTTGAGGCGGGTTCATCCACGGCGCTTTAATCCGACACGCGTAAGGGAGCTGCCCGCGCCTCAACGACTGTCTCACGACCCAAGACCAGGTCGCTCAACTCTTGCAAGTACATGGAGTAGTCCCGCCGGGCGACCCGGCAGGCCCAGCGGCAGAGGTCCGCGTCAAAGGGCTTGCTGATATACTCCTCTACGATCCGTCGCCCCATATTAATATGACTGCGGTTTTCTACGAACTGACTGGTGAAAACTCCTTGTAACTCCTTGTCAGTCATAACCTCCGCTAGCTGCTCCATCCACCCCAGCTCCAGCACCTTCGCCCCAAGATTTAAGGCCGCTATTCTGACTGTGTGCGGGTAGGTCGCGAGGTTGCGCAACGAGAAGGCATAATACGCCAGAGCGGAGTCAGTCACAAATTGTCCGTACGGATGCCGGAACGCTTCTTTTTGCGTCTTCACCCAGCGTTTGCGCAATAACAGGTCGAGGTACAACATCTCCTGGGTAGACTCATCCATAATTTGTCTGGCAAAGAGATATTTCACCGACGGCGGGAAGTCGTTGATTTCTAAGCCTTGTCCCCAGCCGCCGTAGATATAGTAGAACAGCCGCTCCAGCGTCCAGAGCCAGCCGATCAAGCGAAAGCCTTGCTCTTCAGCAAACTGGCCCTGCCTGGCCGCCTCGATGACAGCCGCCATCGGAGTATGCCGACTCTCCTCGCGACTTTGCTGCAAGAGCTCTTGCGCCAACTCTTTTCCAGGAAGATCCACCATAGCAAGATTCTCCGCTCCGCCTTAGGGTCGAAAGAAGGCAAAGCATTTGGTCGAATTGAAAATCCAGCTCTCGATAAACGCGGTCTCATCTGGACGTCGGCCTAACTCCGCCATCGCTCCCACCAGGCAGCACCAGTTCAGCACCTCTTGCTGGCCGCTATCCTCGATCGCCGTCAGGGGATAATTCTTCCACGTCTCATACTCGCCCGCCTGCAAGGCGGCGTACAATACTTTATCCGCCGCCACGTCAGGATAGAGCCAGTGATTCTTCTCTGTCAAAAAGGCGTGCGACCACCCTGACGAGGCAATCAACGCCACGCGCCACGGACTGCGCTTGAGCGCGCGCGCCACTGCGGCTCCGAGTTCAAAGCACCGCCGCGGACTCGGCGAAGGCGGATCGAACTCTTCTGCCGTCGGTGGACGCTCCAGGTTAGGCAAGCCGGCCCGCTGGATGACGACCCGCCGTCCATACGAGTTAATTTGGAATGGAACGAGGGGATAGTTAAACCCGTGGCGATCATAATCCAGATACAACACCGCATTAAGGAAGGCGTGACCAAGCGCATGATGCAGCGGCTTGTACGCATAGGCAATGTCAAATCCTTCCGTCAACAGACTCGTGGCCAGGAACTTCGCCCCGGCCCGATGTCCTTTAAGGTGGAAGATTTTGTCTTTTGGTTCGCCCCAGACATTCGGGCCAAACATTTTGGCGAACTCTTCCGCCCAGGGCGGTCTGGCCTCGATCGCCTCGTACGCCATCACGCAGAATGCTGGGATGACATCTTCTTTAAAATTCTCGTACTGATCATCGCCCCAGATTAAAATGAAATCCGGCGCAAAGGCGTCAATCTCTTGCCGCGCCTTGCGAAACCACGTCACTAACGCCTCGCGATGCCGGCGCGCGGCGCTTCTGCCTTCATCCTCGCCCCATTCCCGTCGCATCACCTCCGGCCAGCTCTCCGGGCGTTTGTACTGCTCCGGGATCTGGGGACTGCGCAGGAAATATTTCAGCAGCGCCGCCATGCTGTCATCGTGATGGATCAAGGGCGGATAGTGCGTGACGCCGACTCCTAAGATTTCTCCCATGTTCCACCTCCTTCGTTCACTGGAAAGAATTAGCTCACTGGTTTCCCACTTATCGTGCGCCTTTTATGAGGGATTTCCCTCGTATTGGATTAACGCTCCGGGAGCGGGGCAATATTCCAGACATTCTGCACAGCCAGTGCACTTCTCTTGCCGGACTTCATAGAGATGCCTGGGCTCCAGATACTTCTGGGTGATCGCCCACTCTGGGCACACCTCGCGGCACAATCCACAAGAATTGCAGACGGCATAGACGATACGCACTTTCAT
>DATLYA010000184.1:0-9870 GCA_035575235.1 Candidatus Methylomirabilota bacterium | reverse complement strand
CTTCGAACTCCACTTCGCCACGGAGTCGCTTTGTTTGCCGCCAGTCGACTTCCAGGCCTTCAGTGAGCGCGACTTTGTAGTCCTCTCGCGCCGCTTGCAGCGAGACGTAGCCGTTGATGACATCCCGCCGCACGAACTCGGGATCACGCTCCCACGGCGGATAGAATCCCGCGCCGCCGGGGAGACGAAGCGTGACCTTTTGTCCGGGCAACAAGCGATACTGCGCCTTGGGGTGAGGCCGGGTTCCGTCGGAGAGGAAAAAATCGCCTAAGCCGCCGTTTTTCCCGCCGGCGAAACCGAGCGCGGGAAATTTCGTGCGGTCATACATGGCGGAGTGAATGACTGGTTCGTTGGTCCGTACGGACAATGTCATTTCTTGCCCGAGACCGCCGCGAAATTTGCCGGGACCGCCGCTGTCTTGCACGAGTTCGCGTTTCTCCATCACTAACGGTGAGACATTTTCAATGATCTCCGCCGGCACGCCCTGAATGCCGCTGGGAAACGCCGTCGCAGAGATGCCGTCTTTATCCGGCCTGGCGCCCATCCCGCCGGACGAGAAAAAGACATAGGTGAACGGTTTTCCCGCCATGTCCTTGCCGGTAAATTGCGTAATCCAGATATTGGCGGCGCCGTCCGCCAGCACGCGCGCGGGAATCGCCTGCGCCAGCGCGCCAAACACCGCTGTCGACAGAAAATGGCCGATGATATGCCGTCCGCCCACGGGAGCGGGAAAGGTGCAATGTAAAATACTGCCTTCCGGCGCGCTGATGTGGATGGGGCGAAAACTGCCTTCGTTGTTGGGCACGTGCGGAGAAATGGCGCATTTTAGCGGGTAGGTCGTGTAGGCGATGCAATACGCCAGCGGCACGTTGATGCCGCGATCGCACTGTGGTGATGTGCCGGCATAGTCTACAAACAATTCATCATCTTTCACTGTAACGGCGATTTTTACCACGATCGGCTCGTCAAATCCATCAGTACGGATTTCGTGACGATACACGCCTTGCGGCAACTCGGCGATCGCCTCGCGCATGGCTTTCTCGGAGGTAGACAAAATTGCCTCCGACAGCACATCAAGAGAAGTAAAGCCGTACTCATCCATGAACTCCAGCAGCTTCTCTTTCCCGACTTCGTTGCATCCGACCTGCGCCAGCAGATCGCCCTCGACCAGCTCCGGCGCGCGTACGTTCTGTTTGACGAGACGGAATAGGTCGCGGTTCGGTTGGCCGGCCTTGAAGAGCTTGATGATGGGCACATAAATGCCTTCCTCGAATACCTGCCGCGCGTCAGCGCCGAGCATCCGCCCGCCAACGTCCACCGCATGACACGTGTTAGCGAACAGCGCCAGCGGCGCGCCGTGGCGGAAAATCGGCGTGACTACGGTGAAATCATTGAGATGGCCCGACATCAACCAGGGATCATTGCTGATCAGACTGTCGCCCTCTTCCAGCGCGTCCCACGGATACTCCTTGAGGAAATGGCGCACGGCCATGGCCATGGTGTTGATATGTCCGGGCGTGCCGGTCACCGCTTGCGCCACCATGTTGCCCTGGACGTCAAACACGCCCGCCGAAAGGTCGCCTGCCTCGCGCACAACGGTGGTGAACGAGGCGTTCTGCAACGCCGTGGCCTGTTCGTTGACGATGGAAATAAGGCGGTTCCATAAAATCTCAAGAGAGATGGGATCAAGGGTGCTCATAATTGTTGCCTCGCCTGCGCGAATGAGGAAAATCTATCGCAAGACGCTACCAGGCCGCCAGGGGGCCGTTTCCTGTCTTGGCAAGACAAGAAAATACAGAATCGTTGCGAGCGGGATGTCTGGATAGTAGGGTAACCCTCATGACTGAATTCGAAGTCATAAAGAAGATTGTTGCGCCTTTTCTCGTGCATGGAGTATGTGGAAGCGAGGCTGAGGCCGTCCGCCAGCACGCGCAAGACTTTGCACAGCGGCAAGTCCGTAAATACGCTGATCGCATAGAGCATTTTCGTTCGTACTACCAGACCTCAGTTGCCCAGTTCGCTCAGCAGGTCGCCGCACTCTGCGAGGGGCATGGCCAGATTGCTGCGTTGCATCATCTCGAAAAACAACGAGCAGATGATGCAAGCGGAAGACGATCTAGAAGAATGGCAAGCCGCTGAAGAATTACTTGCTCACTGGCGGGCGGTGGAGGCGGACTTGCGCCATGCTGCCGCAGCTTGAAGCGCTTCTCCGGGCATCTCCGAAAGTTATCGCTTTCCAAGTCCTTGATAGCGACGTCCTTGCAGAAGGATATTTTCTCTACAAAATCCGCTGTGTGCTTGGGCCGCTGCAACTGACGTTACCCGGAATCGGTGCTAGTGTTCGTGCAGCGAAAGAGAGGGGATTCAATGTGTATTGGGATTTTCGATAGGTAAACCTTCCGTTACCGCAGCGGTATTCAGTTCGGTATCAGCAGAGACCAGAGTCACAGCCGGCATGCCTAGAGACAGGCTAGCAGCATTTACTTCTAGCGCCGCCGCTAGCTGGACGGCGCCATAACCGCGAAGCACTCGCGTTTCTGCTAATGTCATCGCTCGCGCTACTAAGGGTGAGGTAATTTCGATGATGCGATAGATATTGGCAAACTCAAGACGGAACTGGTTGAGCGCCGCTGTGACTTCATCGCTCGACAGCTCACCACTTCGTTTTCGCCTTACAACTGCCGCGACGACTTCCGCACCAGCAATACGCGCGACATAAATGGCGTGGCCTGCAGTTGGGTCCAGTAAGCTAGAGATCCAAAGCGTGCCTGTCTCCTGTATATATCTCTTTACCAGCGCGCTGCTATCGACAAAATACGCCGCCGCTTACCGGCGCTCCTCAACCAGGGATTCCAACACGGGTTTTCCTTGCACATGAACAGGTTTGTACTGGTGATACGTTTGGGAGTTGAGCCCTTTAGGTTTTAGCTCAGTGATTAACCCATCAGGCCCAAGGTGGTTGCTATCTCCTTGTTGCTCTTGCCAGCTGCTAACAAACGCAGCGCCTCGTGCTCGCGCGGAGTCAATTCTGGCTCACGCATGCGCCTCGTCAACTTCGCTGCAATTGGGGCTGGGACCCGCCTCTGTCCGGCATGCACGGCGCGAATCGTCTCCGCGAGATCTTCAGGCGTGGTGTCTTTCAGCACATAGGCGGCAGCGCCCGCCTGGAACGCACGGTAAATATCCTCGTCATCATCGTAGACCATGAGCACCGAGAATCGGCCGCGCATAGAGGCTCACGATAAGGTGGTCACCGTTCTTCTTTTTCCACAAGAGTTCCACCCCTTCGGTTACACCGACTGGCTCGTAGGAGGCGCGTAAGTGCGCACGTTGTGTCGGGTCCACATAGAGATCGTCGGGCAGGGTGAGCGCCAGCACCTCCTCGGCAGACTGGTAGCCTAGCATGCGCACGAGCGCCGGGTTGACTTCCGGAAAGCGCCCTTCTGGCGTGCTGCGGAAGAGGCCTTCCAGGGCGTTCTCGAAGAATGAGCGATAACGGTCTGTCTGCTCTTGCCTCGTATTCCCTCCGCGCTTACGCTGAGCCATCTGCTTCTCCCCCCTGACAGCCTAGGTTCGTCTGTCACGCCATGGAGTGACCGACATTCAAACGTCTTTTCTTAATCAAATGGCTCGGCTATGGTCAGGTTGTCACGCTCACTGGTGATCCAATAGTAGACGCGCCGCTCGTTCTCAAACTTCTCTAATCTTATGGCTCCGCGCTTTGGCTAAGAGAGCATCTGAAACCAGAGGCGTATGTCATTGCGAGCGCAGCGAAGCAATCTTTGTCCGAAAAAGAGGTTGCTTCGTCGCTCGCCGCTCCTCGCAATGACAGCTCTCTCTCCACTATCGGACGCCCTCTGAGAGACTGCGTCGAGATTTCTTCTTGTAATTAGTCTACAATCCTGACCATGATTGCTCGTCTGTTCCACACCAAACCACTTGATGCACTGCACCACGATAATGATCACAGCGGCCAGCAGCTCCGCCGCGTGCTCGGGCCGTTGCAACTCACGCTGCTTGGCATCGGCGCCATTATCGGTGCGGGGATCTTCGCCACCATCGGCACGGCGGCGGCGGGCGATCTGGCCAGACCGGGCGCCGGACCAGCCTTGATGGTGTCGTTTGTCATTACCGCCGTCGTCTGTGGTTTTACCGCGCTGTGCTACGCCGAGTTCGCCTCCCTCGCGCCGGTCTCCGGCTCGGCGTACACCTACGCGTACCTCACCCTCGGCGAACTCGTCGCCTGGATCATCGGCTGGGACCTTATCATTGAGTATGCCGTCGGCAACATTGCCGTCGCCATCAGTTGGGCAAACTATTGTAAAACGTTTCTGAAGGGCTTTGGCATTATCGTGCCAGATTGGTTATCGATGGATTATCGTACCGCGGCAAGGATTGTGGATGCGGCCGGCGAGCAGGTTGTCTACCGTGACGCGCCGCATCTGCTGGGCGTTCCTATCGTTTTTAATCTCCTCGCGGCTGCGATTGTCGCGGTCATTACTCTGCTCTTAATCTGGGGGATTCGCGAGAGCGCACGCGTGAACGCGCTGATGGTCGGCGTAAAGATTGCCGTATTGCTATTCTTTATGGCTATGGGCGTGTGGTGGGTGCAGCCCGCAAATTGGACGCCCTTCGCGCCGAATGGCTGGTCTGGGATTAGCGCAGGCGCGGCCATCGTCTTTTTTGCGTACATCGGCTTTGACGCCGTCTCCACCGTCGCTGAGGAAACGAAGAATCCGCAGCGCAACGTGCCGCTTGGCATCCTGGCGTCGCTCCTCGTGTGCTCCTTCTTTTACGTGACGGTGTCGGCTGTCTTTACCGGGTTGATTTCATATCCGGAACTCAAAGCCGCGCTCGCCACGGAACAAGCCGAGCCGCTGACGCTTGCCTTGACGCATGTGAGTCCTCAGCTTGGCTGGGCGGTTGGCATTGTCGCCTTCGGCGCGCTCATTGCGCATACTGCCGTGTTATTGGTGTTTCAGCTCGGGCAGCCGCGCATCTTTTTCGCCATGGCGCGCGATGGGCTGCTGCCGCCGATCTTTCGCGCCGTGCATCCCCGCTTTCGTACGCCCTATGTCTCTACTCTTTTGACTGGATTCTTCGTCACCGGGTTCGCCGCAGTGGCCAGCATTGATGAGATGGTAGATCTGACAAACATCGGGACCTTGTTTGCCTTCATTCTTGTCTGCACAGGCGTCATCGTGTTGCGGATCAAAGATCCCGCTCGGCCGCGGCCATTTCGCGTGCCTAGCGGTTTGGGGTGGGCGATCGCCTTTTATCTTACCTTTGCCGTCGGGATCCTCTTGTTTCCCATGTCGGACATGAGTAAGGCCGCCCTGCTGGTCGTGAGTGCGGTTGTTTTTCTTGCCTGCCGTAAGCATATCTTTCCGGTGTTGGGAATCTGCTCGTGTCTGTACCTGATTTATTATCTGCCGCCGGCGTCGTGGTTACGGTTCGCCGCATGGCTCAATGTCGGATTTGTTATCTATGCGAGTTATGGCTCCACGCATAGCCATCTTACGGGCGCGACGCGGGATGCGCACGCTGCGGCGCATGCAGTGGAAACTGTCTACCTTGGCGCTTGCCTTGGATTCGTCGGGATGGCGCTGCTGTTCTATATGAGAGGCGTCGATCTCTGGTTGGAAGCGGCCAAACACACTGAGAGCGGCTTTGCTGGGATATGGGGGGCTTTCGCTGCACTCTGGCGCGTTGAGCCCTGGCTTGGCGTCTCGTGGTTTCTGGTCGTTCCATTGACGCTGAATGGACTCGTGCTTTGTCCCATACTGCTGCTGCGTGGACTGCGAGCAAAACGGACCGCACGGGAAGCGCTCGTGCGGCGTCAGGCAAAAACAGGCATCGCTCTTGCCGTTGCGTTGGGCGCCGCTGCGTTTGGATATCTTTTGGCGATGATCGGGCATCAGTTGCTACGCTAGGGAGAATCTCAAACTGCTCCGTTTGTGACGATTGCCGGAATGTTTCGCTTTCGCTCGATTTTATGCAACAATAGGACGAACCAAACACGGGATGGGTCGGATGTTGCAGAGGGGAGTGGTGAAGAGGCTAACAGCTTGCTGTGTGGGGTTCGTCCTGCTGGGATCTGCCTGTACGAAAGTAACCGCGGTCCATCCTCGCCCTGATCCTACACCTTCCACCACATTTGTCGCCTGGAGTCATAGCGGGCAGGCCGAGAAACGTGTCTGTGTGCTTCCGTTTCAGAACCGGACCAGATCAGACGGACTTGGCGACCGGGTGCGAGAGAGCTTTTTTGGGCGGCTGTCGCTCAAACGTTTTGCCGACATCGAACTGCGCGATCTCGACTCCCGTCTCAACGCTCTGCCAGAAGCATGGACCAAGATGTCGCCTCAACAACTTGGGCAGGCGCTGCGCTGCGAGGCGCTGGTGTACGGCGAGGTGATTGACGCCAGCAATGTGTATCTCGGCGTCTATGCGCAGTTGACACTGGAAGGAAAAATTCAATTCGTCGACGCGCATACGGGGCAAACGTTAGTGATTGGTTCGCACGCGACGAAATTTCGCGCGGGCGGCGTGCCGTTCTCTTTACTTGAAGTTGTGCCGAATGCGGTGCTGAATCTGCGCAACTTCTCCTCAGAGCAAGCCTGGCGCGCGGTTGACGACTTGGCTCGTCATCTGGCTGATCAAATCCCTGACCTTCCCGATACTGATCCGCTCCCTTCTACGGAGGAGCCGAAACAGATTGCTGTGCAGGCGACAGTGGAGGAGACGGAGCCAAAAAAAGTTGCGGCTCCACTGCTATGGCCAACAGAACCTGGGGTGTATCGCGTGCAGGTTGCGGCATTCAGCAAACCAGGAGAAGCGCAGCATGTTGCTCGACTTTTGCGGAATGAAGGTTTTCAGCCTACCGTTGTGACCGCTACGCAGGAAGATCGCGCCTGGCATAAGGTCATGCTGGGGCCATTCCCCTCGTTTCAAGCGGCGCAAGAAACCGGCGAACGGGTGCAAAAGCGCCTTTCATTCACGCCAATGGTCGTACGTTCCTCCAGCTATTGAAAAGTAGAGGTAAGGTTACCTTATTCCTGCCAAATGCTGTCGGTCAGTGACTTGTGTTCCCCTTGTAAAGCCGCGCTGAGGGTGCTTAAACCTCAACGAAAGGAGGACGCGTCCATGGTCAAGTTCGAACAGTACGCCAATAAGTATAAACACATCCGTCTGGAACGGCGCGACGGCATCCTACAAATGCAGTTGCATACCAACGGCGAAACGCTGAAATGGGGCGCTGGGCCACACGAGGAACTCGGTTACTGTTTCAATGACATCGGCGCTGACCCGGAAAATAAGGTGGTCATCATGACCGGAACCGGGGACAAATTTAACGCCGAATTTGAGATTGGCAGTTTAGGAAAAATCACCCCACGTTCCTGGGATCATATTTATTGGGACGCGAAAAAGTTGCTCATGAACCTGCTGGATATCGAAGTGCCCATGATCGCCGCCGTGAATGGTCCAGCTATTATCCATGCCGAACTCGCTGTGTTGTGCGATATCGTGCTCGCCTCGGATACTGCGGTGTTCCAGGACGCACCGCATTTCCCGAATGGGCTCGTGCCGGGCGATGGCGTGCATGTGGTGTGGCCGCTCGTGCTCGGCGTCAATCGCGGACGGTACTTTTTACTCACCGGCCAGAAATTGTCCGCGCAGGAAGCGTTGAATCTTGGCGTCGTCAACGAGGTGCTGCCCAAAGATCAGCTGCTGCCGCGCGCCTGGGAACTCGCCCGGCAATTGCTCAAGCAGCCGGAACTCACTCGCCGTTACGCGCGTGTCGCGCTGACCCAGCAACTCAAACGGCTGATGCTTGACAATCTCGGCTATGGACTGGCGTTAGAAGGCTTAGGGGCGAATGACTACTGGCCGAGCGGGCAAGATTAGAGATTGGCAAATCAATCGGCGCGCCATATTATACAGATTCCATGCGATGTTGGTCCATGACCGCATGCTTCGACTCCGCTGCGAGAGCAGCGGAGTTTCTCCTGAGCGTTCTTCGACTTCGGCGCTGCGCGCCTACGCTCAGAATGAGCGGAAGCGCAGGGCTCAACACGAGCGGAGATAGACCGCGCACCCTGAGCGTACCTTGAGCTTGGCGAAGGGAAAGTCGCAGGGACAGCCAATGGATAATATTCAGCAAGAGAACGTATTATTCCTTGCCCCGCCTTTCCCTTGACAGTCTACCTGCCTCGTGCAAAGCTGAACCAAAATTCAGTTTACTCCGAGGAGGTCTTCCGTTTTTCCCTCGGCAGGAGTTGCTCGTGCGCGTGGCGTTTCCTTCTCTCGCCTTCTTTCAAGCCTTACAAACTCTCATGCGGCAGGAAGAGGCTCGTTTTCGTCGTCTCGGTTTTATCGACGTGACCTTTGGTGTGGAGATCGTTGAGCCGCATGGCCAGACGTGGTGTTATCTCCTGACATTTGAAGTGTTTGAGTGCCGCGAAGTCGCCGCAGTGGCGGGTTTCGATCTGCCGTCGATCGATTTTGTCCTGCAGGGCGATATGGCGGCGTGGGTCGAGATGCTGCAAAATGTTCAGCAACACGGCGGCGCTGATGTGACGCATTCGTTAAACACTCTGACGCACTTTGGCGAGCGGATGCACGTGCTGTACGACGATCCTGACAACCGCGACAAGTTGTTCCGTTTTCAGGAAAGCATTCAAGAATTTTTTGATTTGGCCAGTACGTTGGACATTGACTTCCCAACAGTCGGCGCTGCTGGCGCCGGTGTTTCGGCCTGATGCATCCTGAGTAGGAGAGAGCCATGGCGTATCTCAGCACCATTGATTTTTTTGCAGACAAAAATTTTCTCGATCGCTGGCAACGGAACCTAAAAGGCGATCTTGATCTCTCGTGGATGCGCGCGAAGACGGAGAAGTTCGCCGCCACGCCAGAAAATCCTCGCCGGGGGCTGACTCTACGGGATTTAGACAAGGGCGCGTACAGTTTTTCCGAGATGCCGGAAGTCATCCGCGACAATCGCAGCTTTGCGCCGCGCGGCGCGGCGCTGCCGGATGGGCTGCCTGACCTTCAGGCTGCGGTCAGCCAAAAGGGCGAGGTCTGGGCCTACAACACCGAGGGATATTACGAAGAAGCGATGACACGGCAGTGGAACGCTACGCTCGACGTGCCCTGGCAGGAAATGGCCACAGCGGAGTTGCCTGATGAAATTGGCCGCGCCTACGCGCAATTGTTGACTTTTTTGACCGAAGTGGAGATGATCGCCACTGACGTGCCTGCCGAGTGGATGGGGAAGCTCAATAATAATTTCATGGAAGTAAAAAATTTCATGGCGACGCAGGTCATGGACGAAGCGCGCCACGCCGAGGTGTTCCGCAAACGCGCGCTGACCACTGGCTATGGGTTGATGAAGGCGAGCCCGCAAAACGAGATCAGCCTGAAACAGATCCGCGACGCTGATTCGTTCGCCGAGATGTCGCTGGCGCTGCATCTGGTTGGAGAAGGGGTCGTACTGACCCTCTTTCGCTTTAGCGAGTATATTGCGCCGACCGAGGCGGACAAGAAGATGTTTCGTCTTATCATGCAGGATGAAGCGCGGCACGTCGGCTATGGCGTGCAGCACCTGAAGTGGGTGATGCGCCACTTTCCCGAAAAGCGTGAAATTATTCACAAACACCTCGACGAAGTCGAAAATATGGTGTTCGCCGGCGGCTATGCCCTTGAGGTGACTGAGCCATTCATCGTGCTGGCTGGGAAAGGGTTGAAGAAAGAGAATATCGAACAAGGCGCGAAGATCACGGCGCTCTTTCAGATGAAGCAAATTGAAGAATATTTTGAGCGACTGGATAAATGTGGGCTCGCAGAGCGCCGCAAGCGCAGCAAGCTGCATAA
>DATLYA010000183.1:0-10954 GCA_035575235.1 Candidatus Methylomirabilota bacterium | reverse complement strand
CGGTTCTGGACGCGGTTGCTCCGCAAGCGGCGCTATGGTTCGCGGCAGTCGGCGTCACCGGTCCTTGTCTCGGTCGTCTGTTCAACTACAGAGGAGTTCAACGGTTAGGCGCTGCGCGCGCGACCCCGCTGATCAACTCTTCTCCCTTGTTTACCACGATTCTCGCCCTCTTCTTTCTCCATGAGCACATTACGCTCAGGATTCTGCTTGGCGTGCTGTGCATTGTGAGTGGGATTGCCGTGTTGACGGGACAGCAGCGGGGAAAGGTCGAAGTCGTAGCCCCTCACGCTGAGTTCCTCGACGGGCCTCAAGACAAACTCCGGCGCGTCAGCGGCGAAGTTGAAGGATAAAGAAGCAACGGCAAAAGAAATACGCGCTATGACTCCGAAAGATCTCTTCTACCCCCTCCTTGCCGCTCTGTGTTACAGCACGAACCCAATCCTTATCAAATTTGGCTTGCGCATCAGCAACGAACCCTTGCTTGGCGCTTGCATTGGCATGGTCGCGAGCACGGTGACGTATGGAGGATACTTCCTGCTGAGCGGCCAAATGCGGGAACTGTTTGGGATGCCAAAGTGGGTCATGTGGTGTTTCATCGCCGCAGGGCTCTGCTCCACGCTTGGTGTGTTTAGCTTCTTCGCCGCGCACCAATATATTCCAGCATCCATTGTTGCTCCTCTGACCGCCGCTGCGCCGCTGGTGACAGTGACGCTCAGTCACTTCACGCTGAAAGGAGAAGAACGCGTCTCCTGCGCCGACGCGCTCGGCACGGTGTTGATCGTGGCCGGGGTAATTTTACTGGTGAGTTGAACAGCTACAGGGATGGTCGCTCCCGAAAATCCAATACCGTCTCACACCACTGCCCTGCCGCGATCAACTTGTCTTCACGGAACGTCGCGCTCATGAGTTGAATGCTGAGCGGTAAACCATCGGCGCTCAATCCTGAGGGGAGCCCAAGACTCGGATGACCGCTGAAGCTGGCAGGGCCGTTGAACGAGGGATCCCCGGTTGAGTGTAAGCCCTTTGGCGCAGGTGTGGGTGTTGAAGGAGTTAACAACACATCGACGGACTGACACAGGAGTTCCATATCATGCCGGAAGCGCTGCTGATGCCGCCGTAGCCGAATATATTGGTCTGCAGAAATCTGTTTTCCCTTTTCAATAATGTCTTGCATCTGTGGACTGTAGCGGTCTTTATGTTTTGCATACGCCTCGGCATGCGCGACCGCCGCTTCGGCATACAGCATCTGGAAATGCGCCTCCTGCTCGCCAACAAAGCTTGCGGGTAAATGCACTTCTTCAACCCGCGCGCCGGCGCGAACAAAACGTTCGGCGACAGCTTCCACGTGCCGGCGCGTCTCATCGTTCGCTTTGTCTAAGAAAAACTCACGCACCAGGCCAATGCGCGGCGGCAAGGGATTGAGCAAGGCTGAACGGTAATCAGGTACAGGGATCGTGGCGCACGCCGGATCAAGCGGATCATCGCCGGCCAGCGCGTAGAGCAGGATAGCTGCGTCTCGCACAGTACGTGTAAACAGGCCGACGTGATCGAGACTCCAACAAAGCGCAAACAACCCGTGCGCGCTCACGCGCCCATAGGTTGGCTTCAACCCCACGCAGCCGCAGTACGCCGCCGGTCGAATGGTTGAACCATACGTCTGCGATCCGAGCGCGGCAGGACACATCGCCGTCGCCACTGCCGCCGCCGAGCCGCTACTTGATCCGCCTGGCGTATGCTCTAGATTCCACGGATTGTGCGTCGGCGACGGCTTCAGCGCAGCAAACTCGGTCGTCTGCAACTTGCCGAGAATAATGGCGCCCGCGTCTCTCAGCCGTTGGACTGAAGTGGCATCGTAATCAGGCACAAAGTCAGCATAGAGGGGCGAGCCTGCCGTCGTCTTCAACCCCTTGGTATAGACGATGTCTTTGAGGCCAATAGGGATGCCGTGCAACGGCCCCAGGTATTGCCCACGAGCAATATCTTCTTCATATTGTCGTGCGGCAGCAAGCGCGCCGTCCCGGTCTACAGTCACCCAGGCTTGTAGCCGCGACTCAAGGTGGTCAATGCGCTCCAGGCATGAGCGAACGAGTTCGACCGGCGACAATTGCCGCGTGCGAATGTGCTCTGCGGCTTGGGCGATGGTGAGCATGTACGGAGCAACCATAGAAACCTCGTGCAATTGAATCATTGAGCGATTGTGTGATTGAGTCATTGAAGAAGAATTGCATCACGCAATGACTGAGCCATTGAAGAATGGTCTTGATCTGTCTTCAATGATTCAATGATCCGATGATTCAATGACTCAATTGGCCGCACGGACCCAATAGCCCGCTGACCGGATGACGCAATTGGCCGCGTTACTCTACTAACTCGTCCAGTTGCACTAAGATGCCGTCCGGATCACGAATGAAGGCGCTGTTAAAATTGCCGTCTGCTGTTTTTGTGACAGTCGGCGGCACGACAAACTCGACGCCCTTTGCTTGCAATTCTTCGTAGACTTGCGGTAAGTTCTCCACCCAAAAGGCAAAGTGATGAATGCCGATCTGGTCGAGTTTAATGGCCTCGCCGCTGACGGGCTTGTCATTATGCTCGGACAGCACCAGAAACGCTTCCCCCTTGCCTCTCTTCCAGTACAGCGTGGCGACCCGCCGTTCCTCGTGAGGATCCTTGTAGACCGCAGGCAAGACGGTTCCTTTGGTTTTTTGCACTTCATCGCGGACGACCTGAAATCCAAGCAGGTCGCGGTAAAAGTGCAATGACTTATCCATGTTGCGTACGCCGATAGCGATATGAGAGACGCCTTTTGTAAGCATACTGAGACCCTCCTTTCACTTTTGTGATACGTGGTGCGTGATACGTGTTGGGTAGCTGTAACAGCATAAAAACTCATTGATGACTACGAGGACGCGGCTTCTTTCACCGTGCGCGTTGACGGCGCCGCGGCCGCGCGCACTTTTGCCTTCTCTTGTTTCATTCTTCTCTCGTCGCCAATCACCGGAATCAACGCCAGCGCGCCGACCGTCGCGCCAAGTCCCAGAGCGACGAAACCCCAGAGAAATGTGCCGGTCTGATCATATAAATATCCCAGCAGCAGCGGGCCGAGCACGCCGCCGAGCCCGCCACACAAGCCGCCAATGACGCCGATGGCCGCGCCAAACGCTTCAGCCGGAATGATGTCGAACACCAGCACGACAACTCCATTCAGTGAAGCGGAGTTCAAGAAGAGGGTGACGCTCATCATCACAATCGTCGCCGTCACACTTTGACTCTGCGCCAGCCCCATTAGCGCAGGAAAGGTCAACAAGCCCGTCACCAGAGCAATCAGGCTGCGATTGCCAAAGCGGTCGCCCACACCACCGGCAACGAACATGCCGGCAAAGGCCGCAAGGTAAGGAATGATAAGATAGATGCCGCTGTTCATCACAGAGTAGCCGCGCTCTTTGACCAGATATCCCGGCAGCCAACTCATACTGGTGAAATACACGCCGATGCCAAAGAATGCGGCCATGCACATCAGCCAAAAGGCGCGAATGCGAGCCAGCGTGGCCAGACGTTGGCGAAACGGCATCGCCTGGGGTGCATGGCCGTGCAGATCAGGCATTGTTTGCGCATCTCCCAGTACAGCGTGTAGCCGTGTTTTTTCCTTTTCCGAGAGCCAGGGATGCTCCTGGGGATGGTCGCGAATTACCACAGCGAAAAGCGTCATCATCGCCAGGGTCAGGGCCCCGACCATGACAAACATCACCCGCCAATTCCAGGCGCTAATCATCCAGCCAACCAATGGCATGCCAAAGGCAATGCCGAGATAGGCAAAGCCGATAAAGACGCCATAGGCGCGTCCACGTTCGGCGGGCAGGAGCCAGTTGTTTTGCAATTTGTGATTCAAGTTCGCGGTAGCGCCTTCGGTCACGCCGAACAGCAAACGGACCACGCTAAACTGCCACAACGCTGAACACGCGCCGGTCAGCGCGGTTAACAGGCTCCAGAAGAAAATCATCCATGAAGTAAAACGACGCAGCCGCACCTGATCGCTGATCAAGCCGCTGCCAAAATGTCCGAACAGATACCCCCAATAATAAATGCTTAAGATGAGCCCCATCTGCGTGCCGTCAAATTGCAGCTCATCCATGATGCGCGGAGCGGCGAGCGAGATGTTCACCCGGTCAAGGATAAGAAAGAATGAGCAGATCCAGATAACGCTCAGCACCAGCAGGCGGACGCCGCGCATGCTCCCTCCTTTTGTGTGGGGATTATCATGCGCGAGTGGGCGGCGTGTCAATGGCGAGTCTCACAGTCGTCAGGTCATCAAGTCGTCAAGGTCGTCAGGTCAAGGCTAGTTTTATGAGTATCAGACTTGTGACTTTATGACTTGACGACTTGATAACCCTGACGCTAACGCAATGCTACAATGCCCTATCCTCTCATGGAGAACGAGCAATGGACACAATTGGACTAAAGGCTGAAGGCGTTCAATGGGACTTAAGTGAGCTATACGCAGGACCGGATGATCCGCGGATCGAGGCTGACTTAGCCGAGGCGCGGCGGTTGGCCGAAGCATTTGCGCAGCAATATCGTGGAAAGGTCGCCAACGGAGAACTTGACGGGCATGCGCTGGCGCGCGCGCTGGCGGCATACGAAGACTTAGCCGAACTGGAACATCGTCCGTCTTTTTATGCGTCGCTGTTATTCGCCGGTGATACGCAAAATACGCAGGCGCAACGTTTGGTCCAGCATACGCGGGAGGTCGCGACCGAGATCGGCAATCTGCTCGTGTTCTTTTCTTTGGAGTTAATCGACCTCGACGACGAGCGAATAGCGGCGCTGCTAGCGCCGCCGGCGATGGCGCGCTACCAGCACTATGTGGAAAGCCTGCGTCGTTTCAAGCCGCATACGCTCAGTGAGCGCGAAGAACAATTGCTCAATCAGAAGCACCTCACCAGCAGCAGCGCCTTTGAACAACTTTATGAGGAACTGACCGGCTCGCTCCGCTTCAAACTGACGATCGACGGTGAAGAAAAAGAGCTGACCGATAGTGAGATCATGGCGTTGCTGCGTCACCCTGACCATGCAGTGCGTGAGCGCGCCTTTACCACGTTTCTGGAAACACACGCGAATCATTCGCTCGTGCTGACGTCGATCTTTAATAATATCTTTCTTGATCACAAAATCGACTGTGACATACGCAAGTACAGTGACGTCACGTTGCCGACCCATCTCGCCAACGAGATTGCGCCGGACACCGTGGAAGCGATGATGCAAGCAGTCGAGCGGCACTACCCGCTGGCGCAGGAGTATTTCCAACTCAAAGCGAAATTGCTTGGCGTCGAGCGGCTGAAAAATACCGACATCTATGCGCCGATCGAGGCGCAAGTCGAACACCTCACGTTCGCGCAGGCGCAGGACCTGATTTTGACTGCTTTTGGCCGCTTTAACGAACACTTTGCGGCGTTGGCGTCAGACTTTTTCACCAAACGCTGGATCGACGCCGAAGTGCGGCCAGGGAAACGCGGCGGCGCGTTTTGCGCCGCGCTCTCGCCGCGTCACCACCCATACGTGTTGTGCAGTTTCAACGGCACAAGTCGTGACGTCTCCACCATTGCCCACGAACTGGGGCACGGCGTACATTACTTGCTTGCCCGCCGTCAGTCGCTTTTGAATTATGACGCGCCGTTAGTGTTGGCGGAGACGGCGTCGGTGTTTGCCGAGATCGTGCTCACCCGTCATTTACTTACTGAGGCAAAAGGTGCTGCGGCGCGCCGGGGGATTTTGTGCGAAACCCTGGAAGAGATGTACGGTACGGTGTTTCGCCAGACCGCGCTGACGCGCTTTGAGATGGCGGCGCATCGGCAGCGTAGGGAAGGTCAACTCGCGGCGGATGACATCGCCGCGTTGTGGCTGCAGGAGCAGGAGAAACTATTTGGCTCCAGCGTCGAGATGATTCCCGCCTATCGCTGGGGATGGACATACATCGGCCATTTCATTCACAGTCGATTTTACTGCTATTCCTACTCGTTCGGCGAACTGCTCACCCTAGCGCTCTATCAACGTTACCTTGATGAGGGCGAGGCCTTTGTACCCGGCTATCTGCGTCTGTTGGAGAGCGGCGGCTCACGACGCCCAGAGCACGCCCTGGCGCAGATCGGCATCGACATCAACCAGCCGGAATTCTGGGACCGGGGGTTTCGGGTCATTCAAGGGTTACTCGATGATTTGCGGGCGACGCTGTAGCGGATTTGGACGCATAGACGCTGGTCGGCAAAGAGCTTGAAACTGGGTGGCAGGGTCATCTCGTTGTAGGGGCACGGCGCGCCGTGCCCCTACGTTCGTTCTCTACAATCGCATGAAAGTGAGTCGGCATAATGACGAATGCATCTACCCCGACATAAGGGCGAAGGGTAACGGTTTTTAACCATTCCTCTTCAACGATTCGCCCGGTCTGATTCAACCGCGTTGTCCCTTCTACAACCTCACCGAACAGAATCTTTCGCTCCCAGGCGCAAATCGTGACGAAATACATCCCCGGTCGGCCGCAATCGAATCTGGCAAGCGGATAGACCGGCGGTGATATTGCTCCTGAGCGTTCGGCATAATCACTGACAGGGCGCGGCGCGCCGGGCCCCCACAAAACCGATTCAGGGCCGTTCAGATCCGCTCTTTCGCCCGCAAATCTTCCATTAATGTCTTCCCTGTCAACCAGAAAAACCAGGCGGCGAGGAGATTCATAACGATCGCAACGGAAAGCAAGGAGTAGCGGATCGCGTCCGGCGTGCCGATCCAATCGTTGAGAATGCCAATCATTTGCGGTCCTGCGCCTAGACCAATGATGGTGAGTATAAAAATAAACACGGCGGACGCCGTGGCGCGCATGGCCGGCGGCGCAAGATCTTGGACAATTGACGTCGCCGGACCAAACCAAAGCGTCGCGCCGATGGTGGCCGGGAAGAAGCACAAAAGCGCGAGGCGGTGGTCAGCGAGGAGGACGCTGGCGACGTTGAATGGGATCGAGAGTAAAGCGCCGCTCATGCCGACATAGGTGCGCGCCCGCGGGTGGGTGCGACCCCAGCGATCGGCCATCACGCCGCCAGAAAATGAGCCAATGATGCCGCCGAGTGCGGTAATCCACGACATCCATAAGCCCAACTGCCCCGGGGTCATGTGGTGAATGCGGACAAAAAACGCCGGTATCCATGCCGCAAGTCCGTACCCGGCGAACGCAATAGCGGCGGCGGCCAGGCTAATGCGGCGTCCGCTCGGAAGGCGAGAGAGGAATTGCCATACTTCTCGCAAGCGATACTGGCGCGTGCTCACCGGCTGGTGTTCACTCATGCCGCGCACCGGCTCGCGTACGGTCAAGCGCACGAGCAATGCGAGTAATACTCCCGGGAGGCCTACGACAATGAACGCCGTGCGCCAACCAAAGGCGTCATTGATCCACCCGCCGAGCCAGTAACCTACCCCGGAGCCGACGGGAACACCGCAGGCGTACATTGCGAGCACGGTGGCGCGTTTTCCCGGAGGGAAATAGTCTGACAGGAGTGAGTGGGCCGGCGGCGTCGCGCCGGCTTCGCCGATGCCTACCCCGATGCGCGCAATCGCTAAATCAGTAAACCCGCGCGCTACTCCACACACGGCGGTCATGAGGCTCCAGGTCGCGAGGCTGATGGCGATCAGGCTGCGGCGCACCCAGCGGTCCGCCAGCCGCGCGAGCGGCAAGCCGGCGAAAGTGTAAAACACTGCAAAGGCGAAGCCCGTGAGAAATCCCAACGCGGTATCGGAGATTTTCAGATCCTCTTTGATCGGCTGCAACAAGATTGCTAACAGCTGACGGTCAAGAAAGTTGAAAATATACATCATGAACAGCACGCCCAACACGTAGTAAGCGTACGGCCCGCCAACAGTCGGCGTCGGAGCAGGGGCAACCGTAGGAGAAAGAAGGACAGGTTGCGGCGAGAGCTCACTGTGGTTCACTGGTAGTTGCATCTGTCGCTCCTCTATTTTCTTCTTGTCAAAGACGAATTCATGACGTGGAGGTCACAAGCGTTTTTTCGCGTCGAGGTCGTGACGCAACGTTTTTCCCGCTTGCCAGAAGAAAATCGCCGAAAGGAGGTTCATGAGCGTCGCTATGGTAAGAAGTGAGTAACGGATTGCATCTGGCGTGCCGATGATGTCGTTAAGGATGCCGACTGTCTGGGGACCGGCGCCCATGCCGATGATAGTGGCGATGAATAGAAACACGGCCGAGGTCATGGCGCGCATAGTTGGAGGAACGAGGTCTTGGGCAATAGCGAAAGTTGGGCCAATCCATAATGTGCTACAGATGCTGGCGGGCAGATAGGCCAACAACGCCCACTGCGTATGCTTTAACAAGAGCGAAGCGGCCACGATGGGAATGGCCAGCACGACGCCAATAAACGCTACATAGATGCGTGCGAGCGGCTGCCGTCGCGCCCAGCGATCGGCAATCCACCCGCCGAAAAACGTTCCTGCTCCGCCGCCGAGCGCGGTAATCCAAGAAAGCCAACCGCCAAGTTCTCCCGGCGTCATGTGGTGCATACGCACGAAAAACGCTGGAATCCATGCGCCCAAGCCGTAACTGACGAAGGCATGAAGACCGGCGGCAAAAGCCAAGCGGCGTCCCGTGGGAATCGAGATAAAGAACCGCCAGGTTTCACCTAGGGTGTACTGTTGCCGTTGCGTGAGCGTACGATAATGTTCGCTCATGCCGCGCACGGGCTCACGGATGGTGAGCCGTACAAGCAACGCCATGAGGACGCCGGGAAGGCCAACCACGAAGAAGGCAGTGCGCCAGCCGTACGCATCGTTGATCCACCCGCCGAGCCAGAAGCCTAAGCCGACGCCGACATAAATGCCGCTAGCGTAGAGCGCCAGCACCGTGGCGCGCTTCTCCGGTGGAAAGTAATCAGACAACAAGGAATGCGCAGGCGGCGACGCCCCGGCTTCGCCAATACCGACGCCGATGCGCGCCAGCGCAAGATCAGTAAAGTTGCGCGCCAAGCCGGAGACCGCAGTCATCAGGCTCCAGGTGGCGAGGCTGATGGCGATGAGGCTGCGGCGCACCCAGCGGTCCGCAATACGCGCGAGAGGCAGTCCGGCAACGGTGTAGAATACCGCAAAGGCAAACCCTGTGAGAAAGCCCATGGCGGTGTCAGACACCTGGAGGTCCTCCTTGATCGGCTCCAGCAGAATAGCGAGAATCTGTCGATCGATAAAATTAAAGATATAAACAATAAACAGGACTGTTAGGACATAGTACGCGTACGGGCCGCCGACCATGGGAGATGGGTGGGACTGCGCCGCGTCAAAATCAGAGTGTTGGCGCGCGAGGTTGTCTGATGACGGCGGTGCAGCGTGTAACATGGCGTTCCCCTTCGCCACTATTAAGAGCCTTCCTTCTGACTGACTGTGAGTGGTTTGTCAAGGAAGCCGGCGCTTTGGATTGAATCATGGGGTGATTGAGTTACAGTCGTCAAGTCATAAAGCTATAAAGTCACGAGTTTGCGGGGTTGAAAGTCCGTTTTGGCCTGATGACTTGACGATTTGATGACTCGGCCTCTCATGGCTGCATGTGTGTTACTGACGGTTAACTGCCGCCGTGCTACGGTCGGGCGACTCATAGCAGGAGGAAAACCATGGCGCGGCGGATCTCAGTTGGCGTTAACTGGCAAGGAACTCTTGACTACAAAGCATTACTTGAGCGCGTGCAGATTGCGGATGCGGCAGGAGTCCACTCGGCATGGGTTGCTGAAGCGTGGGGACGCGATGCGGTTACGATTCTGACGCTGACGGCGGATCGCACCAGGCATATTCAGCTCGGCACAGCGATCGTCAACATTTAGAGCGCCTAACAAAACAGCCGTCATTCTGAGCCGAAGGCGAAGAAGCTCGAAGTAATCCGCGACCCTTCGCTTCGCTCAGGGTGACACGCAGCGGTTTCGTTAAAGATTCTTATTCACGAACACCCGCGGCCCTGGCGCAGCATTTTGCTACGCTGGACGCTCCGGCGGTCGCATGATTATCGGTCTGGGCACGAGCGGACCGCAAGTGATTGAGCACTTCCACGGCGTCAAATTCAACCCGCCGTTGACGCGTCTGAAAGAGTACATCGAGATTATCAACGCGCTGATGCGCGGCGAACCATTGCAGTACAACGGCAAACTCTTCAATCTGCAACGTGGTTTCGCCCTCCGCTTTACGCCGGCGCGGAACCATATCCCGATCTAGCTCGCGACGCCGAACGCAAAGAGTGTCAAGCTCACGGCGGAAATGGCGGATGGTTGGCTACCGGTCATGATTCCGCTGCCACAACTTAAAGGCGAGATCGAAGCGTTCCGCCGCATGAGTGTGGCGGCTGGTCGTTCGGCGCAGGCCGTGTCCGTGCGCGCTCCAGGCATGGTGACGGTGACAAATAATGTCGAGAAAATGCGGGTGGAGGCCGCCGGCGCGCTCGCCTTCTACATCGGACGCATGGGAACCTTTTATGCCGAGCAATTGACTCGCCACGGGTACGGCGACGCCGTGCAAGCAGTCAAAAAAGGGTGGGAAGGCGGTTCGCGCGCCGCAACGGAAGCGGTCCCGGCAAATCTGCTTGACGCCATCAGTTATGTTGGTTCTGTTGACGCCCGCATCGCACGTTTCCAGGCGCAGGAGGAGAGCGGCGTTGACATTGCATAGCGTCCACCTTGACGCGGCGGACAACCATGAATATGAGCAGATGTTAAAGAAGCTAGTGGGGTAGGGTGACAGGTGAAAAGCCCGTAGGGGCGCGCCGCGCCGCGCCCCTACGCCTCTATATTAGTTGAGGAGTCGCTGAGTTTTCGCATACAAGCGCAATACGTCTCCACTGCATGAATCGCGGGCGAAAACGGGGCTCTGGCCCCCAAGCCCGCACCAGAAGCATGGTTTTGCAAGCAATGGCGTTACCTCCCGCATGATT
>DATLYA010000182.1:0-6254 GCA_035575235.1 Candidatus Methylomirabilota bacterium | reverse complement strand
CGGCGCCGGCAAAAGTACGACTATGCGTATTCTTGCCGGCTTCTTTCCTCCCACATCCGGGCGCGCCAGAGTCGGGCAGTACGACGTTGTGGCGCAGGCGCTGCAGGTGAAGCAGCTCGTCGGTTACTTTCCTGAACGGGTTTCGGTCTATCCAGATTTGCCCGTGCGTAGTTTCTTGGAGTTTGTTGCTGAGGCAAAAGATGTTCCACGCACGGAGCGAAAGCAGGAAATTGCCAGAGTGGTCGAATCCTGTGGACTTGAAGCGGTGAAAGATCGCATTATCGGCCATTTATCCAAGGGATATCGTCAACGCGTCGGCATTGCCCAGGCGCTCATCCATAAACCGCAAGTGCTTATTCTTGATGAGCCTACGATCGGGCTCGATCCCGAGCAGGTGGTGGAGATCCGCAAGCTCATCCGTGACTTAGGTGCAGAGCGGACGGTCATTCTTTCTACGCATATTCTTTCTGAAGTCAGCTCAGTCTGTGATCGTGTCATTGTGATCAATAACGGTCGCATCCTCGCGTCACAGTCATTAGCTGAACTGCGAGCGCAGTTGCAACGGACACGGCAAGTCCGAGTGGAGGTTGAAGGACCGGAAGAGCTTGCGCATGGAGCGCTTACACGGCTTGCGGGAGTTGAGACCGTACGGCGGGTAGAGACGATAGGACGAACAATTCCACAGCATCATTTCTCCGCGTTCATCGTCGAATACCAGGGGGATGATATTCGCAAGCAGATCAGCAAAACCGTTATGGAAAATGGCTGGGGGTTATTAGAAGTTCGTTCGCTAGAGCCGACGTTGGAAGATTTGTATTTGCAATTAATCCGTGAGACAGAATTGAGCCACTAAGGACAATTGAATCATTGTTAATGATTAAGTCATTGGGTGATTGATAAGCGACTCCCCTGACTAAGCGGTGATCGTATGCATTTCCTCAGTGACCAGATAGCCCGATGACTCAACGGCTCAATGCTTCTCAATGGCTCAATCGCCCGATCGCTCAATGAATCAATAAGTTTATGAAATTCCTCTGCATCTTCAAAAAAGAACTCCGCCTCTATTTTGGGTCGTTCATTGCCTATTCCCTGGCGACGGCCTTTCTGTTGTTGACTGGTTATTTCTTCTACACCGACATGGTCTTTTATGATCTGTTTGGTGATTTCATGGACATCACTTCCTCATTATGGGTGTACTATTTTCAGGATGTGCGCTTCATCAGCTTGCTCATCTTGCCGCTGCTGACGATGCGGCTTTTCGCCGAGGAAAAGAAGCTCGGCACGATTGAGCTCTTATGGACGTATCCATTAAAAGATCCCCAGATTGTCTTAGGCAAATTTTTCGCCTGTTTCCTCGTCTATGTTCTCATGGTGCTCGGCACGCTGATCTATCCCCTGCTCCTTTTCTCCGTGCACCACTTTGCCTGGGGGCCGCCGCTGGCCGGGTATCTTGGCGTCATCCTCTTGGGGGCGACGTTTATTGCGTGTGGGACATTTATTTCGTCGCTGACAGAGAACCAGGTCGTGAGCGCCATGTCTACATATGGCGTCTTGGTGTTCTTTTGGTTTCTGACGTGGAATGAAGAAGCCGTCGGTCCACAATTAATCGGCACGATTAGCCGTTTCTCGCTATTCGATCGCTTCGAAGATTTTTCTAAAGGGGTCATCAATACGCAGGATATTGTCTTCTTTGTTCTCGCCACGCTGTTCTTTTTGTATCTCACCCTGCAATCCTTGGAGTCGCGTAAATGGCGCGGAATTCGCTAGAGTACGCTTCTTTCGCTGAAGCAGCTGGTGTGTTCAGCCGTGAATCGACCCGGCGATTTGTCCTGGTTGGAGTCGAAGTCATTTTTCTGCTGATCGTTGCCATTGCCGTCGAAGTGTTGATTGCCCGCGCTAATCTCCGTTTCGATCTCACCCCACAAAAGAAGTACAGCCTTTCTGCTCTTACTGTGCAGGCGTTGCGCGCCTTGAAGGAACCGGTGCAAGCTACGGTGTTCTATCGCCGTGGGGAGCGAGAGAAACACGATGAGCTGCTCAATCTCATGGCGCAGGAAACTCCACTATTCTCGTATCAGTTATTTGATTTGGACCGCGCGCCTGGTCTGGCGCAACGCTACGGCGTAACGGCGTATGGCATGACCGTGGTTGAGACGGCCAACAATCGACTCACCATTCCACTTGCTGATGAAGAGCGCCTGCTGAACGCCTTGCTCCGTGTGGTGCAGTCGGAAAAGACAGTCTACTTTTTGGTGGGACATGGAGAAAATGATCTCGTTGATGCTGAAGAACGGACGGGCTACGGCGTCCTCAAGAAAGTGTTGGAAACTGAAAACTATAGAGTGCGCCCCCTGCCGTTGTTAACCGCGCGGCGCATTCCAGCGGATGCTGACCTGGTGGTCATTAGCGGACCAAAAGGAGAACTCACCCCGGCTGAGCTTGACGCGCTTTCGGCGTATTGCCGTGCAGGTGGAAACGCGCTGTTTATGTTGGACCCGTACACCGTGCCGCAGCTTTCTCGGTACCTTGCCCAATTTGGTTTCGTGCTTGACGACAGTGTGATCGTGGATGATCAAAACCAGGTGGCGGGCGGCGAACCGCTGATGCCGATGATCTCCAACTTTGCCAAAGACGTCTTTCCTCGCGAACCGCGTGGCGAGCCGATGCTGCCCGTAGTGCAACCCGTGCGCGTGCAGGACGGCAAAGCGCAGGCGTTTGCGTTCTCAAGCGACACCAGTTGGGTGGTAAAAAATCGCGAGCGCGCGGAACGCAATCAACTGGACTTTAAAGCTGGAGAAGACGAGCGTGGTCCATTCCCCGTGGCGGCGGTGGCGACTGTGAAGGGAGAGAAACCAGGCAAAATCATCGTGCTGGGCGATTCTGACTTTGTAAATAATTTCTACGTTCGCGTACCGGGGAATGTTGATTTTTTCATGAACACTGTAGGGTGGATGCTGGGCCGCCAGGAGCTGGTGGCGATCGGGCGGACGCCAAATGCGCCAGTGTCGAAGCGCGGGTCGACGCCCCAGCAGAGCCTGTATCTCACCGCGACGCAGTCGCGCTTGTTTTTCTGGATTATGGTCATTCTCGAACCGGCCTTCGTGTTCCTTGTGGGCATGGTGGTGTTCGCCCGTCGGAGGCAAAAGGGATGAGCAGGGAAATCCGTCGGGTGCTGGTCCTCGGCGTTTTGGCGTTTGTATTGGGAGGCTACGCCTATCTCACGACGCCTGCGAAGCAAGTCCTCAGGTCGGAAAACACCAGGAAAACCGAACGCCCGGTGCTCGACTATACGCCGGACAAAGTAAAGCAAATTGACGTGGTGTTTGAGGGAAAACATCTTGTGTGCCAACGTACGCCCGGCGGCTGGATAGAGCCTGGGAGTGGAGCGCTTCTGCGGCAGGATGCGGTGGACGATTTCCTCACGAACTTGCAGAAATTGTTAAATCTTGGCGAGGTCGAAGGAGGGGTGGAGCAACTCAGTGAGTTTGGCCTTCAGCCTCCGGTGGCCCGCATCATGCTCCAGGTAGAAGGAGAGGGGACGAAAACCCTGACATTAGGGAAGAATAATCCTGTACAAACGAGTTTATACGCCCAGGTCAATGATGCGCCGCAAGTCGTGCTGGTAGGTTCCGTCGTCATGTGGGACATGCGCAAGCTCTTGACCGCAGCCGGCCTCGTCGGTTAGTTGGGCAACAGAGACAGAGACGGCGATTTGAGGCAGAGCGGGGTGGAGCCGTGTCTCTCTGTCTCCCTTCTCTATCTCTATCTCCTTTCCCCTTTACTCTCCCGGTCTTCTCATATAGTTTCCCTGTGGTTTTAATGCTCTCTCGGCAGAGCAGTGAAGGGATGCCTGGTAAAGAGGGGGGGACATGAACAGACACCCAAGAGGAGGGCGCTGGTGGAGCTGCGTAGGTCTGAGTCTCATCGCTGCCGTGTGCCTGGGATCAGCGCGCGCCTGGGCGATTTTTCTCGATAAAGCTGAAACGCTTCGCTTTAACGGCCGGGTTTACAACCGCACGGCGTTTTCTACGCAGGGCGCCCAGGATAACACTCGTTTACGCACCCCGTACAATGATTGGAACATGCTGCAGAACCGCACCTTCATGCAAATGGAGCTGCGGCATAATCTCACCGATCTCATTGCAGAACGCTACCAGGGCTTATTATCGTTCCTGCAAGTCCCATTAGCGCCATTGCGCTTGCTTGATCCTGACGACATGGATTATTTCGTCACGTACCGAGGAGAGTATGACGGTGTGTGGGACTACGGGCCGGATGTGTTTAGCGAACGCCACGTGCGTAACTCTGCTGGAGATCGACTGCGCACGCGACAGCGGTTACGGCATCGTCACCGGTTGTTTGAAGCGTATGTCGATTACACCAAAGGCCCCCTCTTTCTCCGCATCGGACGGCAGAATTTGTCCTGGGGTGAAACAGACGTGTTCCGGCTGCTTGATCAGATCAATCCGCTCGACGCAAGTTTTGGCGGCTTTCTCGTGCCGCTTGACGAGCGGCGCGTGCCGCTCGATATGTTGCGCACAGTATACGGCTTGGGCAGTCAGGGACCGTTCTCTGAGATTGACCTGGAAGGGTACGTCGCGTTGGATGACAAAGTAGCGGACCCCGTGCCTGCTGGCTCGCCGTGGGCGACCCCCAACCCTCCTGGAATCAATGGCGTTATTAAAAGGCCGGCAAAAAACTTCACCGACGCGCGTGGAGGAGGGCGGATCATTGGCGTCCTCGGCGATTTTACTCTTAGCATCGCCCATTTTTACACCTATCTCGATGCGTCGCTCCTGCGCGTTGTGACCCCGATAAAGGCTCGGGGCACTCGTCCCGGGCAAGCTTCGCCGCTGGCGCCGCCAATCAATTTAGGCGAGTTTCAAGCCGCGGCGGCTGGAGGGGTGAGCCCGCGCTGCCCGGCTGTCGGAGACCCTGCGCGTCTGAAGTATTTGAACTGCTATCTGGTCGATCACTTTCAGGCCAACGTCCTGTTTCCAAAAGTGCAAATCAGCGGCGCGACCGTCAGCTTCAGTGTGCCGCAACTCTACGCCGTGGTGCGCAGTGAGTTTGCGTATTTTTACGCCGAACCCTTCTTTGTGAATTCTGCGTCGAATCAGCTGTTGGGCCCCGTACTGACCGGGCGGGTGACGCCCGGATACCGACAGGTGGGGACGGATCCGACAACTGGAAAGCCGCTCTTGCGCTATAAGAATGATATCGACCGTTCGGATGTGGTGCGTTGGTCGATCGGCATCGATATTAACCGTTACCTTCGTTTCCTTAACCCTTCTCAATCGTTCCTGATTAGCGCGCAAGCCTTTGGCTCCCATATCCTCGATTTTAATGACACGCAGGTCGCTAAGGTGGCTCCCCAGTTTGGCTTCGGACATTTCGCCGTGCCCGTCCGCGACCCTCATCGCAACAACCAGGTAAACGTCAATGTAGATCCGTATCAGATTATCAACACCCTGCTCGTCTCGACTTCCTATCGTTCCGGAGTGATTTCTCCGGCTCTCGCGTTCTTTTATGACTGGCAGGGCGCCTGGGTCGTCCAACCAGGCGTCACGTTCACTCGCGACCCCTTCCGTTTCACCGTGCAGTACAACTACATCGATGGCCAGTTTAACGGCATCGGGTTCTTGCGTGATCGCGATAATCTGATCTTTCAGTTGGAGCTGGTGATCTAGAAACAATTGAGTCATTGGGCGATTGAGTCATTGAGTGCTTGATAAGAAACTCCCCCTATTAAGCGGTAATAGTATTCATTTCCTCAATGACCCGATGACTCAATGGCTCAATTCTTCTTAATGGCCCGATCACTCAATGACTCAATTTTTGAGGGCTGTGGACAGGTCTGCGTGTGAGTGGATATACTTTGGCGCACTTTTCACGAGGGAGAAACACATGGGGTTGCGTACACCAGAGCAGTACAAGGCGAGTCTGCGAGACGGACGCGAGGTTTACTATCGTGGAGAAAAGGTGCAAGACGTCACCACGCATCCAGTGATCGGCGTGGCGGTGGAACATGCCTGCATTGACTACCGTATGGCCGAAGATCCGCGTTATCGTGATCTCGCCGTCGTCACTGATCCCCAGACGGGCGAGCCGTATTCACGCTATTATCTCTTGCCGCGCAATACGGACGATCTCCTCAAACGGAGCCAGCTGATCGCCGCCAGTACCCGCGAAGGCGCAACACTGGTGGTGTTAATCAAGGAAATCGGCACCGATGCGCTCTATGCGCTGCACAT
>DATLYA010000181.1:0-45143 GCA_035575235.1 Candidatus Methylomirabilota bacterium | reverse complement strand
AAATGCCGCGAGAAGATCAAAACCTGGAGGCCCGATGTCATTCTCGTCCACAGCCCACACTGGATGACCATCGTCGGCCATCACTTCCTGCGCGTGCCGCATCTCCATGGTCTTTCAGTTGACCCCATCTTCCCTCATATTTTTCGCTACCGGTACGACATGGACGTTGATGTGGAGCTCGCTGATGCGTGCTTTGAGGAGGCGCAAAAAGAGGGACTGGTCGCTAAGAAGATGACGAATCCGCACTTCCGCGTCGATTACGGCACGATTGTTTCCCTCCATATGCTCAATCCTGATTGGGATATTCCTATCCTCGGAATCTCAGCGAACAACTCGCCCTACTTTTACTCGACGACGATTGGCCAGGAGCAGATGGTTAAACTTGGGCGCGCCACGGCGCGGGCGATCGCCAAAACTGGTCGTCGCGCTGTGCTGGCCGCTAGTAACACCCTCTCTCATTTGCATTTTGATCGCGAGCCTGAACTGGTTGAAGACATGAGCAAGGAAGTGATCTTCAACAACAGTCAGTATCAATGGGATATGCGTGTGCTTGAGCTAATGCGCAAAGGCGAGATTGACCGACTCATGAGTATCTTGCCCGAGTTTATGGAAAAAACAGCGGCGGAGGTGAAATCGGGAGGGCTCACATGGATGCTCTCAGCCATGGGGTTTCCGGCAATCCCTGCTCAGGTTCATGGCTACTGGACCGTTATTGGTACTGGGAACGCCGTGGTGGAATGGGATTTGACGCAGGCAACATAGTCAAATTTTTGATTATCCCAGTGAGGATGGGGATTCCTTCTCCTCTTGCGAGGCAGGTCAGGATGAGGGAAGGCGGACGGTTGATCTTCAAATGCCCCGTCCTTAGTCCTCTCCGTCAAAAGAGAGGAGAGAGAAAGAGAAGCGGAGGGCGCCTGTATGCGCCTTTTTGCTGGTGCGCAAAGCGCACCCTACTGAGGGAAGGTGAGCCATGATGTCGCAAGGCACAATTATCAGCGCTTACATTGTTCCCGGTCTTCCACATCTTACATCTGACCGGCTGGTCGAGAGTTGGGAAAGACTGCGACGCGGGTTTCGCCAAGCTGGTGAACGCGTCAATGTCCTTCGCCCTGATGTGTTCGTGCTGTACAGTACGCAGTGGATTTCCGTTCTGGGCCATTCATTTCAAACCGATCCCAACCCGAAAGGGCTGCATGTCGATGATAATTGGTACGAGTTTGGGGATTTTCCCTTCGATCTCCACAGCGATGTGGAGCTGAGTGCCCGCGCGGCGGCGATTGCTTCTTCACTCGGGCTGGCCACCAAGACAGTGAGCTACAAGGGCTTTCCTATTGACACGGGCACGCTGGTGGCGCTGCGCTTCTTGAATCCTGACAATACAGTTCCGGTCTCGGTCGTATCGTGCAATATCTATGCGGGACAAGAAGATTCACTCACACTCGGCAAGGCCATGCGTCAGGCGATCGTAGAGAGCGGCAAGCGTGCAGTCGTCGTTGCAGTGACAGAATTGTCCGCGCGCTTCTTTACAGAGGAGATCAATCCACAAAATGACCACATTGCCCGCGCCGAAGATGACGCCTGGAACCGCCGTATCCTGGGACTGATCGAACAGGGAAAGAACAGTGAGGTGTTGACGCTGAGTAAAGAATACGCCCAGTCGGCCGTAGCTGACATGGGATTCAAGGCATTTGCCTGGTTGATGGGAGTGCTTGGAACCCCGTCAGCACCAGGGAAAGTCCTGGCATATGGACCGGTATGGGGCACGGGAACAGCGGTGGTGGAATATGCGCTAGAAGCGTAACTTGTGGTGTTATGATCACGCAAGACGTACTACGTCACACGTGATGCGTGTGACGTGATGCGTGACGTTGCATATTATGAAACCGGGACTTTTATGATTCGCACCACGGTCGTCGGCAGTTGGCCGCTGCCTGAATTGTATCGTGACCGCTTGCTGCAATATCACCGGGGGACGCTGCCCGCGATGCTCATCAAACCAACGCTCGTCGGCGCTGCAGAAATCGCCATCCGTGAACAGAAGGCGACTGGTGTGACGCAGTTTATGGGAGGAGAGTTCTTTGCAGAGGTTTTTATCCAACACATTCCCCGGCAACTGACCGGCGTGCGTTTACGCAAACCCCAAACGCCAGAGCTGAAAGCCTATACGGACGTGGCAGAGTACGAGATTATTGACGAGATCAATGCTCCACATGGGTTAGGATATAGCGATGGCTTTCGGCGTGAGTCGCAAATTGACCCTGCCCTTGAAAAAGTATCTGTTCCAGGACCGCTCGAAGTCGTCTCGCATCTGCGTCCGCTAGAGAAGGCGCAAACTCAGCTTCCGCGCGCTATTGCTATTGTCAATCGAGAAATGCGCACACTCGCGGCGATAGGCGCCAGGGAAATCCAGCTCGATATTCCCTTCGTCGCGATTCGCTCCGTGCTCGGTGAGATTACTCCCGCACAGGCGGTAGACTTGATTGTCCGGAGCTTTGCCGGGGTGCAGGCGACGAAGACGATTCACTGTTGTCTCGGAGATCTCGGCTCGCAGCCCGCCATTACTGTCCACAACCTGCATGCGCTGATGCCGTTCGTACAGCAATTGAGCGGCGTGGTCGATAAAGTGCATCTCGAATGTTCGCACCCCGGGCAATGGGCGGACCGCGCCTGTCCGCGCGATATTCCGAAAGGCATGGAAATTGTCGCCGGCGTGGTTGATGTGAAGAGTCCGGTAGAACCCACAGATTTTATCGCTGAGCGGATAAAAGAGCTGCTGCGCTTTGTTAAGCCGGAGCGATTGTGGATTGCTCCCTCGTGTGGATTTGGCCGCCGAACGACCGAGGTTGCCATCGGAAAGCTTTCACGCATGGTGGAAGCGGCGAAGCGGTTTTAAGCAGCTTTCCCTTTCAGCCGTCAGCGTTCAGCTTTCATGGGGAGCGGTGTGCGCCGCCTGTTGCCTTCTCTGGTTGATTGCTGATAGCTGACTGCTGAGAGCTTTTTGTTGGAAAGGAAGAACGCATGAGTCGTGATCAAAATCTGGCTGTTGCTCAAGCCGTGACATTGAAACCGATTGAGGATATCGCTGCCCGACTGTCCTTATCCTCGCAATACCTTGAGCCGTACGGCCGCTATAAAGCGAAGATCGCGCTTGATGCCTTGGACGATGCTTCCTCCCGCTCTGCGGGAAAACTGATCCTGGTGTCGGCGATCAACCCTACGCCGGCCGGAGAAGGCAAAACGACTACCACGGTTGGTTTAGGGCAAGCCCTGGCGCGGTTGGGCAAGAAAGCCGCCGTGGCCATACGTGAGCCGTCAATGGGGCCGGTGTTTGGCGTGAAGGGCGGCGGATGTGGCGGCGGACGCTCACAGGTGCTGCCGATGGAGGATATTAACCTGCATTTTACCGGAGATATCCATGCCGTGACCTCGGCGCACAACTTGTTATCCGCCATGATGGACAATGCCCTGTTTCACGGACAGGTGGATCTCGACGTGCGGCAGATTCGCTGGCGTCGAGTGATGGACATGAACGATCGCGCGCTGCGCCAGATTGTGATCGGCCTTGGCGGACGACTCATGGGAGTGCCGCGAGAAGAAGGGTTCGACATCACGGCGGCGTCCGAAATCATGGCGATTCTCTGCTTGACTAACGGCCCGGCGGATTTGATCGAACGGCTCTCGCGCATCGTATTGGGTTTTTCGAGTACAGGGCAAGCCGTGACCGCTCGTGACGTGCAGGCGCCAGACGCGATGGCGATTATTTTGAAAGACGCGCTCAAGCCCAATCTGGTGCAGACAGTGGAAGGCGCGCCTGCCTTCGTGCACGGCGGACCGTTCGGCAATATCGCTCACGGCTGTAACAGTATTCTGGCGACCCGGCTGGCGCTGCAGTATGCTGATTACGTAGTCACTGAAGCCGGGTTCGGATTCGATCTGGGCGGCGAAAAATTTCTCGATATTAAGTGCCGTGCGGCCGGGCTATGGCCTTCTGCTGTTGTGTTAGTTGCAACTGTGAAGGCGTTAAAGATGCACGGCGGCGTTGCGTTGAACAACATCACCAAGCCGGATCTGAAGTCGCTGCAACGTGGCATGAGCAACCTGGCCAAGCACGCGGAAAGCGTGCGTGAGTATGGTCTCCAACCGGTAGTAGCGATCAACCGCTTCGCCACGGATACGGAAGACGAGCTCAAACTCGTTGTCGAAGAATGTCGTGGGCTGGGACTTGAGGCGCGAGTGATTGATGTCTTCGGACAAGGAGGCGAGGGCGGCTTGCCGTTGGCGGAAGTTGTTGTTGAAGCGTGTCAGCAGTCCGCTTCCTCGCCGCGCTTTCTCTATCCGCTTGAAGCCTCTATCGAAGAAAAGATCCGCACGATTGCGCAGAAAATTTACGGCGCGGCGGATATTGCGTTGTTGCCGCGTGCGCGTACGGATCTCGAGCGCATTAACGCGCTTGGCTATGGCAACGTGCCAGTTTGTATGGCGAAAACGCAGATGTCGTTGTCGGATGACCCGAAGCTCTTTGGTCGACCACGTGATTTCACACTCACCGTGCGTGAGATCCGTCTTTCCGCAGGGGCCGGATTCTGCGTGCCGCTCACTGGCGAGATGCTCACCATGCCTGGACTTGCAGCCAAACCTGCGGCAATCGGCATGACGATGGACGCAAACGGGAGAATTTCGGGGATGTTTTAACCCGGTAGTCAGTAGTTAGGGCAACTTGCGATTGCGTTTAGCGGCAAACTCACTCACTCTTGCAGCTAATGAAACCCTACTCCAATGATCTCCGTGGCAGAATCGTAGAAGTCTATGAAAGTGGCGAGTACACCCAGGAGGAAGTGGCTGAACTGTGTGGCGTCTGTACCGCCACGATTCGGAACCTCCTGCGCCGTAAGCGCGACACCGGCTCCCCAGACGCTCTCCCTCACGCTGGCGGCAGGGCTCCTAGGCTCGCTGCGGAGGAGCGTCAGCAGGTCCCTGCGCTGGTCAAAGGCCAGGCCGACGCGACTCTCGCGGAGTTGTGCCCGTTAGCTGCGCAACAGTTCAAAAAGAACCTCTCTCCTTCCTCCCTGTGCCGTTTGCTGCAAGCTCTGGGCTTGCCCCGAAAAAAAGTCGCTCCACGCCGCTGAGCGCGACACGCCGCGCGTCCAGCGGGCGAGAAGGGAGTAGCAAGAGATGAGGGCCAAGCTGGACGCGAAGAAGTTCAAGTTTATTGATGAATCGGGAGTAAATCTGGCGCTGAGCCGGGTGTATGGTCGTGCGCCGCGCGGGGAGCGCGGGGTAGGCAGCGTCCCGCAGAACTACGGATCGAACATCACCATGCTGGCCAGCCTGGGCCGCAGGGGCCTGGACGCGCTGATGACGGTAGAGGGAGCGACCGACGGAAAGGTCTTTAAGGTGGAGGTCGAGGAGGTGCTGTGTCCGACCCTCAGGCGAGGAGACATCGTCGTGACGGATAATCTGAGGGCGCCCAAGTCAGTGGCGTCCGAGAAGCGATAGAGGGGCGCGGGGCAGCATTGCTCTATCTGCCGCCATACTCTCCCGACCTGTCGCCCATTGAGCTGTGCTGGTCGCAGATAAAGACTATCCTGCGCCAAACTGCAGCGCGAACACGCGAGGCCCTGGAAGCCGCACTCAAGCCAGCTATTAGCATGGTCAGCAAATCTGACGCTCTGGCTTGGTTCGCCCAGTGTGGCTATCCGCTAAACTGATTCGAAATGCGCTCTAGTATTCAGTAGACGGTAGACAGAGATTCAATGTTCAAGGTTCAACGCGCTCCAGAGAAAGTTTACTTTTCCTTAGATCCATGCCGGCTACTGACTACTTATTCTGCCCGCCGACGCATGAGTTCTGCGTAGCAATAAATCAGCGCAAGCCCGCGATAGGGACGCCAGCGTTCAGCAAACTCGCGCATATCTGCTTCTGTCGCTTTTTCGGCTTTGCCGAGCAGGCCTTGGGCGACATACTTGACCACGCCAAGGTCGCCGGCAGGAAATGCATCCGGCCGCGCGAGTCCGCGGAGGAGAGCAATTTCCGCGCTCCAGCGGCCAATGCCCTTGAGCTGTGTCAGCCGGTCGACCACTTCTTCGTCCGGCAGCGCGGCCAGCTCCTCCTCTTGCAACGCGCCCGAGGCAAATGCTGCCCCGAGTCGCACCAGCGTTGCCGCCTTGGCGTTACTGAGACGAAAGCGCAGCAAGCGCTCTGGCGTTGCTTCGGCGAAGCGCTCCGGAAGAGGGAAAGCGTAGTGCGTCTCGCCGTTGGCTTGCCATCGGATGCCGAACGTCTCCACCAGTTCTCGTTTAATCGAGTAGGCAAAAGTCAAATTGACTTGCTGAGAAAGCACGGCCATGACCAGCGACTCAAAGACCGTAGGGCTGGCGGGCAGTTTCAAGCCGCGAAAGCGTGGGGTGATCGGCCCGAGCAGTTCATCCGCGCGGGCGGCACGATAGAAGGGTTTGAGATCGAGATCGATGCTCAGAATATGACGCAACTGCGCCGCGAACTCTGGTCGATCGAGCGCTGTGTCCCGTGGGCCTTGCAATTCAACCTGTAATTGTGGTTTCGCCACCGTGCCAACATCGCTCACTGTCGCCAGCGCCACCTGTCCATCAACGAAGAGTAAGCGTTGATAGTGTTGCGGCTGTACGCGATCGACAATTTCATCCTTGAACCGGGTAAAACGAATAGCGGTCAAGTCCAGCGAATACGGAGGAGTGGGGGTGAAGGTAAAGCGATAACTCATTTGCACTATCCATATCAGGGAAGGGGAGGAACAGCGACGCCAATACGAATCGTGACTTGACCGTCAGCGGAGAACGTCGGATCGATACTGCCGTCAGGGTTGTACCGCGCAAGAAAAATATTGGTATGGCGGGCGTTCGCGCATAACCCAGCGAGAATCAATTTCCCATCTTGTTGCACGGTGAAGGCGTTCGCGAGCGTACTCTGCGCTCCGATTGCGAGAGTAACTTTTCCAGCATTGCCAAAGCTTGTATCTATACTCCCATCGGGGAGATAGCGGAACACCGTAGAATTCTTTCCCACCCTGCCAACTGCAAGAATGTTGCTGTTGTCTTGAATCGTGACGTGGCAGAGCCCTGAACAGAAGTAGCGCGATAAAGGCAATCCCACTCCGTCCTGTTGCAGGTCCGTAAGGCTTCTGCGCAGCGCAATTACTTTTCCGTCCTCTCCGAACGTTGGGTCTCGACTGCCGTCAGAGTTGTAACGAACAAGGAGAAATTCTTCGTTCAAATCTTGGTTGGAAGAATAGGGGACAAGCCCTCCTCCGACAATTTTTCCGTCAGGCTGTAAGGCGAAGGTAGAGGGATAGACTTTTTCGTTCCAGGTGTCGAGAGCGACTTTCCCTTGCACGCCCAAGTTCTTATCAACACTACCAGTGGGGCTGTACCGCTCCAAAATGAAATCGGTAGCAATGCGGGATTTCGTCTGTTTGATCATTCTTGCTCCTATCAGGAGAAGTCCTCCATTCGGCTGAGCGAGGGTTGCATTCAGGTTTTCAAAATTAACAGTGACGATCCCTCCGACGCCGAAAGCCCAATCGAGGTTGCCGTCAGGAAGAAAACGTAAGAGGAACCAGTTCTTGGGCCAGCCTTCGTTTGGTCCCACTACGGCAAGAATCTTTCCATCAGATAACACAGCAAGAGCAGAGCCGACACTGCCTACGCTCGGAATGATCTTTCCTTCTGTGCCGAAACTTGCATCGAATTGGCCGTCGGCGGTCAAACGGACGAGAAAGGGCCGACCCTTCATCTCGTTATGCGTCATACCGATGACTAAAATTTTTCCGTCAGGTTGAAGAGCGAGAGCAAAGGCCAGGTCGGCGTATTTAGGATGAGAGCTAAGGCGAGTGGTAAAGACCCCATCTACGCCGAATCCGCGATCGAGGTCGCCATTGGCCGTGTACCGCAGGACAGTGAGCGCATAGCCTGCCGTGCCTGCAACGAGAATCTTGCCATCTGGCTGGAGGAGTAGCGTTGAGGCTTCGTCTCTCCGTACACGTGGGCCATCACCTCTGTAATCTCGAGGAAAGCTTGAAAATGGCGGGATCGTGGTTTCGCAGTGGTCCGCGTGAGGAAAGAGCGCGAAGTTCGTTGTCGCCAGGCCCTTACTTCCAAAGTCTGTGTCTACGCTTCCATCGGCATGATAACGCGCGATTGCAAAATCAGACTCGATATCCTGAGACATATATCCTGCTGCAAGAATGTCGCCGTTGGGCTGAATGGCCAGGGCGGTCGCATCTCTCAGCGATAATGTGACCGCGCCACTGACGCCAAAGCTGGCGTCGAGAACACCATTAGCATGATGTCGCGTGAGGAGAAGGTCCTCATACGCATACAGCACGCTGAGAATCTTGCCGTCAGGTTGAAGAGTGAAAAGAGGAGAGCCGGCGAATCGCTTCTCCGTCTGCACGATGCCGTTGACGCCAAAAGTCGTGTCTACACTGCCATCCGTATGATATCGCGTCAGGGCGGGGCGACAGTGCACGTCGCCGCTGAGTACTATTTTACCGTCCGGCTGAAAAGCAAGATGAGTCAGAGTGCGAAGATCGGCCAGAACAAAAGTATAAGCGCCGTTGTCGCCAAAGCTTCTATCGATACTGCCGTCAGTATTGTAGCGAGCGAGGAACACTCGCAAGCCGGAGGGGCCAGGACAGAAATCCGCAGCTCCCGGCGGCACGACCAATCCTATGGCGCCCGTTACTCGTATCTCTGTCCCTCCTACCAGGATTTTCCCATCAGGTTGGAGTGTAAGAGTTACTTTTGCCAGCGAGAATCCAGGCGAACTCTTCACGAAACCCTTGATGCCGAAGCCTGCGTCGAGTTTGCCATCGGGCTCGTAACGGACCAACCACAGGTCTCCTTCCGGACTCAACGAGTGAGCGGCCACGAGTAATTTCCCGTCCGCCTGCATCACTGATTTGCTCACCGTGCTGAAGGTGTTCGACGGAAGAACCGTTCGCACGGTGCCGTTAGCCCCAAAGCCGGCGTCTACCCTGCCGTTACTGTTGTACCGCGTTAAAATGATGTTGGTCGGATGATTCGCGGTCGGCGACGTTTGCCCTGTGATCAGCAGTTTTCCATCGCCTTGTAACGCCAAGGCCGTGACTTCAATATCCTCGTTGTCGAGCCGAGTTGTGACCTTGCCGCCCTGGCCGAAGCCGGCGTCGGGGCTGCCATCAGGTTTGTACCGCGCCAGGGCAAACCCATTTGTGATGGCGGCGTTTGAGGCGCCGGCTGTGACGATGTTGCCATCCGGTTGGATGACAAGGGCGCGAATTTGTTCACTACTGCGAACGACAGAGAGGTTGTTGTCTTCAATGGCTGCTGATGGACGCGCTAAGGCGGAGCTTGGCGTTTCATCTGCGTGCGAGAGCGCTGTGAGAAAAGCGGTGAGTACAATGGGAATGAGAATCGGCTGTGATCGGAGAGGAAGAAGGAAGAAGAAAACGAAACAAAAAGGAGGCATGCATGGCTCGAAGAAAAGAGACTCAGAGTAATCTACCTTCCCTGTCCTAGTCTCACACCACAGTGTGCGGCTCCCGTGATGTACGGTTCTGAGTCCTCTCTCCCACAAGGGGAGAGAGACAGAGAGAAGGGGCGTTCAGGGCTAGAACAACCGGTGTTCTTTAACACCCTTTCCCTAGCCCTTCCCCATTGAGGGAGAAGGGAGAACAGGAGAGGAGGTTGGCCTGCCAAAAGTTGCACCGAACGGTATGGAGTTTCACCTCCTGAGGGCTTAAATCACTTCCGCTTCTTTCAGTCGCGCCACATCTTCCCACGAATAGCCAAGCAACTCAGTGAGGATCATTTCCGTATGTTCGCCGAATTCCGGCGCCGCGCCGCGCGGCTCAGCCGGTGTTTCGCTGAGGCGTAGCGGAAAGCCAACGAGTTTGGTCTTACCGATCCGAGGATGATCGTAATCAACGATATACTCATTGGCGATCATCTGTTCGTCGTGCATGAGGTCATCAATCGAGTTGACCACGGTATAGATAAAATCGCCGCCCTCCTTGAACGCTTTCATCCAGTACGCGCGCGGCTTGGAGGCGAACGCTTTATCAAGGATCGGCACCAGGTCTTTGGCGTTTTCCGCTCGCTTCGCCATCGTGTCAAAGCGCGGATCGTGCAGCACGTGTTCAATGCCGAGAACCTTACAAAACGCGGGCCAGTAGCGGTCCTGCTGCGCCATGGCGAGGCAGATCCATTTGCCGTCTCCGCACAGATAGTGATTCCACAGGGGACTCGGCGCCGCGCCACGCGGCATGCGTTTGAACTCCTTGCCCAGAATCGCTTTGCACGAGACGTTGAGGCCTTGCAGCGCCGTCATGCTGCCCAGGTGCGAGCTGTCGACTTGTTGTCCGACGCCGTATTTATCGCGCGCGATCAACGCGGCGAGGATGCCGTAGGACAACATAATCGCGCCCATTTGATCGGCGATCCCGCCGGTAATCGCTAACGGCGGCATGTCAGGTTCGCCGGCTGCCGTCATGATCCCCGACCGGGCTAGGCCCATGTAGTCAAACGACGGCTCTCCCGAATCTGGCCCAAAGGGACCATACCCCGTAGCGCTGGCGTAGATCAGTTTTGGGTTATGTTTTTTCAGCGCCTCATAGCCAAGGCCTAATTTATCCGCCACCCCTTTGCGAAAATTCTGCACGAACACATCGGATTTTTTCACTAACTTGTAAATGATCTCTCGCGCTTCGGGTTTTTTGAGATCGACCGTAAGGCTTTTTTTGTGACGATTATTCGCTTCGAAATAAAAATTCGGGCCGCTTGTTGCCCCAACCATAGCGCCGGCAATACTGAGCACGCCGCGTCCCGGGTCGCCCCCAACCCGCTCTTCGACCTTAATCACCTCGGCGCCGAGGTCAGCTAACAGCATGGTGGAGACTGGGCCTTGTTGCCAAATCGTCCAGTCAATAACGCGCACGCCATCTAAGGGTCGATTCATGAAAGTTCCCTCCTTTAGTCGGAGGAGTTGTTAGTTCTTAGTTCTTAGTTGTTAGTTCTTAGTTCTTAGTTCGAAACAGAAACAAAAGAGTCTGCTCACTCTTTTCTCACTAATAACTAATGACTAATGACTAATGACTAATGACTAATACTCCTAAATGATTTCCTTCTCTTTTAACTGCCCAATACCCTCCCACGAGTAGCCAAGCAGTTCAAGCAACACCTGCTCGGTATGCTCGCCGAATTCTGGCGCCGTGCCGCGCGGGTCGCCCGGCGTCTTACTGAGCCGCACCGGCACGCCGACGACTTTGGTCGGCCCCCAACTGGGATGCTCGTAGTCAACGATGTAATTGTTGGCGAGCATCTGCGGATCGTCGGGTAGATCATTAATAGTGTTGACAATGGTGTAGATGAAGTCGCCGCCGTGCTTGAGAATCTGCATCCATTCCTCGCGCGGCTTGGAGGCGAAGACCTGGTCGATCACTTTAATCAGTTCTTCGCTATGTTTGGCGCGATCGCCCATCGTGGCGAATTTGGGATCTTTCTCTAGATGCTGGATGCCGAGCGCTTTACAGAAGTCTGACCAATAGCGATCGGCCTGGATCATCGCCAGACAGATCCACTTGCCGTCGCTGCATTTGTAATGGTTCCACAGGGGGTTTGGCGCTTTCCAGCGGTAGGAGCGGCGGAATTCCTTGCCAAGCGTGAGCCGGGAAGACAGGTTGAGCCCTTGCAGCGCCATCATGCTGCCAAGGTGTGAGGTGTCCACCTCCTGGCCAATACCGTAACGTTCGCGGGCGAGCAAGGCAGTGATGATGCCGTAAGCGAGCATAATCGCGCCCATTTGATCGGCAATGCCGCCGGTAATATTGAGGGGATCCATATCAGGTTCGCCCACGGCGTTCATAATGCCAGAGCGAGCGAGGCCCATATAATCAAAAGACGGCTCGCCGGAATCCGGCCCTTCAGGACCATACCCGGAAGCGCTCGCGTAGATGAGTTTAGGGTTGTATTTGGAGAGCGTCTGGTAATCGAGGCCAAGCCTTCCCGCCACGCCTTTGCGGAAGTTTTGGACAAAGACATCAGACTTCTCAACGAGCTGATAGACAATCTCCTTGCCCTCAGATTTTTTGAGATCGAGCGTAATGCTCTTCTTATGGCGGTTGTTGGCTTCGAAATAATAATTGCGGTTGCCGGCGACGCCGGTCATCGTGCCGCCGATGCTCATGATGCCGCGTCCTGGGTCGCCGCTCACGCGGTCTTCAATCTTAATCACTTCCGCGCCGAGGTCGCCAAGCATCATGGTAGAGACTGGTCCTTGCTGCCAGATGGTCCAATCAAGCACGCGAATGCCTTCGAGAGGCTTAGGCATGATTCCCTCCCTCATGTGGTGAGTTCGGACCGGACTTTAGCACAGGAGGAAGGGAGAGCAAAGGAAAGGGAAGCTGGCGCAGGCTCTAACAGGAGGTTTGAGCGAATTTACTGAGAGGTTCTCAAATGCGACGCGTTCTTCTTCTTTTTGCCTGCGCCAGCAACAGTTCCCCTTTCAGCCGGTACAGCTCGGCCTCGTAGACATGCTCCCCACTTTTGTCCACGTGATCTAACGCCTCCGCGAGCAGTGCAAGTCCCTCTTTGACTTGCCCCCTTTTTCCGTACGCCTCGGCCAGCCACGCAAAGCCCCACGATTCGGTCAGTCCTGAATTCCTTTCCCCCTTGCGAGGGAGGGTTAGGATGGGGGGGAATACGGTTCCTGGACTGACCTTGTCCCCTTCTCCCTGTCCCTCTCCCGCAAGGGGAGAGGGGACCTGTAACCGCAACGTCCTGATAATCTCTAATCCTGCGCGCACGACGCGCGTCGCATCATCTTCATGCGCTGCTGGATAGATAAAGTAGACAAGTAATTCGTCACCCAAGTACTGAGCGATATGCCCCTCATAGCGATTGATCACCTCGGCGCAGGTTGCTCGATAGATCTGGATCACTTCACGCAGTACTTCAGGGTCCAGGCGTTCGGAGAGCGCCGTTGAACCTGCCAGGTCATAAAACATGACGGTCAACTGCCGCCTCTCAGCGGCAGGCAGTGCCGGGCGCTGAGTTCCGAGTTTTCACCTTTGCCTTTTGCCTTGCCTGTAAGGGCTGCGCCGTACTTGCCGCAAAATTTAAATCGGGACGGATTCTCCGCTCCGCACGCGGCGCAACGGAGGATGAGCGGGCTACCGCACTCGCCGCAGAATTTCTCCCCCTCGGGATTCTCACTGTTGTAGCTCGAGCAGTGCATATCGCTAACCCTGTGCTGTTCTTTGCTCTTCGTCCAGCGGCGCAACCGACCGCCCCCTTGCCTGACGCAGGAACGCCAGTTAAGCCTGACGGCAATACCCTAAAAAGTATGAGATAATACGCGAATGAAAATCTCTACTGTTGAATTTGCCGGCGCGGCGGCCAGGCCGGGCGCGTATCTGAAGCTCCCCTATCCGGAGATCGCCTTCGCGGGACGCTCCAATGTCGGGAAGTCTTCGTTGATCAATCGCTTGTTGGAGCGCAAGATTGCGCGCACCAGTGCGACGCCAGGGCGAACCCGGCAGTTGAACTTCTTCGTTATTAATCAGCAGCTCACATTTGTAGATTTGCCTGGATATGGGTATGCGCAAGTCTCGAAGCAGGACCGCGCCCAATGGCAGCGCTTGATCGAAGACTATCTTATTAACTCTCGAAATTTGCGCGGCGTCGTGATTATTGTAGATATCCGTCGTGGACCTGAAGAGGAGGAGGGTGCGCTCTGTGAGTTCCTGACTCATTACCAGCGCCCGTTCGTGCTGGTGGCGACGAAGTGCGATAAGTTGAAACGCACTCAGATTGAGCAACAACGGAAAGCCCTTGCGGCCCGCCTTGACGGCGTTCCTCTGCGGCTCTTTTCCGCTGAGACCGGTCTGGGAAAAGAAGAGCTGTGGAGGGAGTTATTACGCTTGACCTCTACAAAAGCGCCATCCGTATTGCCGGAGACCGCCAATGCCTGAGGTGTCAGTGATTATTCCAACCTATAATCGCCGCGACTTCGTGCGCGAGGCGATCGCTTCGGTGCTGGCGCAAGCCTATCAAGACTTTGAAGTCATCATTGTAGACGACGGCTCGCAGGACGACACACACGCCGTGATCCAGGAATTTCCTGGGGTGCGCTATATCTATCAAGAGAACCGCGGCGTCTCCGCCGCACGCAATCGTGGCGTGACGGTCAGCCAAGGCGAATTCCTTGCGTTCCTCGACTCTGATGATATCTGGCGGCCGCGCAAGTTAGAGAGCCAGATCGGTTTTTTTCGTCAACACCGTCAGGCGCGCATCTGTCAAACCGAGGAAATATGGCTGCGCAATGGCGTGCGGGTCAATCCTCACAACAAACATCGCAAACCGAGCGGCGATATCTTTGCCCGCAGTCTGCACCTGTGCTTGGTGAGCCCTTCGGCTGTCATGCTGCGACGTGAGTTGTTTGAGGCCGTAGGCGGATTCGATGAGAGCCTGCCGGCGTGTGAAGACTATGATTTGTGGCTGCGCATTGCCGCCACGGAGCCGGTGCATTTACTGGAGATGCCGCTGGTGATCAAGCGCGGCGGACACGCCGATCAGCTCTCGCGTCGGTTCTGGGGCATGGATCGTTTTCGTGTGACGGCGCTGTGTAAACTGTTGGCTTCCGGCATGCTGTCATCCGAGCAGCGTGCACAAACCGAAGAAGTATTGCTCGCAAAATGTCAGATCCTCGCACAGGGGGCGCAGAAGCGAGGGAAGGATGGGGAGATATATCTTAAGCTGGCTGCGGCGTATTGTGAGCAAACAGTAAGGAGGGGCGAGGTGACCTCGCCCCTACGCGCGCGGGAGAGAAGAGCGGTTGTCTGAAGTTGCTACTCACATTGCTTCCTACGCTCAACAAAAGCGCCTGAGCTCACACACGCTCGCGCGCTGGCAGGCCTGGAGAGAGTCTGATCAGGCGGCGCTCCTAGAAGTGGCGCAAACTCTTCAACTCGGCGAGAACCATCTGCGCGATTTTCTTGACTGGTGTGAGGAGATTGTGTTGCGAGATGGGGGAACGGTTGCTGCACTATTTGCTCGCCCTGAACTCCAACGCTCGCTCATTGCGAACCTCGGACGCAATGAGAAACTCAAAGCCGTGAAAGAGGCGCTGCGCAAAATCCGCTATCCACGTTTATCCCGTTTAGAGGAAGCTCTGCGAGCAGCGGTTAAGGCGCTGGACCTTGGCGGTCGGGTTCGAGTATCATTCCCGCCGGCGCTGGAAGGGGATGAGATCACGATAGAGATTACCGCGCGCAATGTAAAAGAGCTGAGCGAGAGCCTGGCGCGCCTTCGTCAACGTTTAGAAGGGGGCGGCATCCAGAAGTTATTTAACCTTATGGATCAAGTCTGACGCCAGGAAGCAGAAGGCGAGAAGCAAGAAGCAGCGTGAGAGAGCATGAGACCGTATCGTCCTGAAGAAATTGTGATCGAACGTGGTGAAGAAAACGCTCCTGTTGTCCAACGGGCGCTTGCTCGTCTTTCTGGAGAAATTCCCGTGCGCCTTGTTGAGCCTGGTTGGGAACGCAAAAGCGCGCTTCCTGCAGATGATCCCTTTCGCGCGAGCAAACGCACTTTATTCTTTACCCGCCAACGCTCCACCTTTCTAGAGCACTGTCCGGCTGGCACGCCTGGCCTTGTCTGCTGCAACTATCTCGTGGTGAGTTTGATCTCAAATTGCCCCATGGATTGCAGCTATTGCTTTTTACAAGAGTATATTGCCAACAATCCAATTCTGAAGGTCTTTACCAACGTGGACGACTTGCTTAGCGAAGTCGCCAAGGCGGTCGATCGCCAACGTTGGCGGCAATTCCGCATCGGCACGGGTGAACTTTCTGATAGTCTCGCGCTCGATCCGCTCCTGGGATTCTCCGGCGACCTCGTGCCGTTTTTTGCGACGCGGAAGAATGCGCTGCTTGAACTCAAAACCAAGAGCAATTGTATTGATGAACTGCTGAAGTATGATCCCAAAGATCGTGTCGTTGTTGCCTGGTCTATGACGCCGCCAGAAATTGCTGACGCCGAAGAACACGGCACGGCCTCCTTTGCCGAGCGGCTAGAAGCGGCGCGGCGCGCCCAGGCAGCAGGCTATAAGCTTGGATTCCATTTTGATCCCCTAATTGAGTACCCCAACTGGGAAGAGGGGTATCGAGAAGCCATTGCCCAAATCTTCATGACAGTCGATCCGCGTCGTGTCGCGTGGGTGAGCGTGGGCAGCCTACGCATGACGCCGGCGTTGCGCGCCACCGTGCGCCGCCGCTTTCCTCAGACTCGCGTATTGTCCGGCGAGCATGTATTGTGCGCCGATGGCAAGTGGCGCACGTTTCAAGCGCTGCGCGTGAAGATGTATCGCGCTGTGACGAGCTGGCTCACAGCAGCCGCTCCGCACGTCCCCCTCTACATGTGCATGGAAACTGCGCCAGTCTGGGAAAAAGTATTTGGCCGCGTACCCGCATGTGACAAGGACGTAGCGCGGGCGCTGACACAACCCAATCTGGCGGCGATCTGAGCGTAGGATGCGTGATGCGTGTTCCGGGAACCATACTCATGCCACACCCCACGTAACACGCAGCACGTAATACGCAACACGCAGCACGGAACACGCATTCCCTTCACTCGCAAAGGCAGATACATTCACGGCCGTGAAAGTTTTTCACCGCTTCAGCGCCGAGCTCGATCCACAGGTCATCATCATCTCCCTTATGACGCTTGTCATTATGCTAGGATCGAGCGTGATCTCTCCGGTCTTGCCGTTATTGGCGCAAGAGTTCGGCGTATCTTACGCGGGCGCAGGCGCGCTCGTGTCTGCCTTTGCGCTCGGGCGCATCCCGTTCGATTTCATCGGCGGCGCTATGGTTGATCGCCTCAGTCCGCGCCTTGTCGCCACTGGCGGCGCCGCGATTGTGACACTTTCGGCGCTGCTATCGGTCTGGGCCGCTAACTTCCACGCCCTCCTCTGGTACCGGCTCATTGGCGGCGTGGGCTCAGCCTTGTTCGTCATCACCGCCATGGCCCTCCTTGCTCGCTCCGTTGCGCCGCGACGTATGGGACAAGCCATGGGCTTTTACCAGAGCATGTTGTTATTGGGCGTATCGTTCGGGCCAACCATCGGTGGGTTTTCAGCGACCCTGTTTCACAGCTTACGCGCGCCATTTTGGGCAATGGCGGTTTTATCGCTTGCAGTGACAGTGCTGTGTTTGCGTTGGGTGACTGAGTGTCCCGCCGCTGCGCACGAGACGCAGGCGTCTGAGTCGCGGCGGGAAACGGCGCGGGCGGTGTTAATGGCGCTTCTACAAGATAAGACCTTTCGGTTTGTGTGCATCCTGACATTTGTGCTCTTTGGGGTGCGCGCTGGCATGACGCAAAACTTGATGCCGCTTTTCGCCCAGGAGAAGCTCGGAATGAGTGAGACTGGCATCGGCGTCATTCAATCCCTTTCCTCGCTCGGAAATTTCTCTGTTCTCTGGCATGCCGGGCGGTTGCTTGACCGAGCTGGACGCCGACCTGTTACACTTGCGGGCTTATGGGCAACCGTGTTAGTAGTTGCGGCGTTTTCCTGGGTAACAACCCCTGTATTGCTCGCCATGGCCGCCGTGGCGTTTGGTGTAGTTGCTGGCTATCTGGGGCCGGCGCCCGCCGCCGTCATTGCCGATATTGCGCCCAAAGGATCAACTGGCGCTGTGATGGGCCTCTATCGGATGTGTGGCGATATCGGTCTCTTGTTGGGTCCGGTCTCCGTCGGCTGGACAGCTGAGCGCTTCGGGTTTGCATCCGCCTTTCTCGCGGCTGCTAGTGCGGCGATGGTGGTGGCGCTGCTTGGCTGCGGCGCGCGTGAAACGCTTCATGCCCCCGAGATCCATCTTGAGGCTGCATTGCACGAGGAAAAATTCACCTCAGCGGCTGATTAGAGAAGGAGATCAACTATGGACCCCAAGCTTGCCGAAGCGTTGAGTGAGATTACGACAGGCATCTATGTGTTAACTGTGAGTGAGGGATCATTGCGGCATGGCATGTCATTGTCCTGGGTCACGCAAGTGTCTGGCGATCCTCCGCTGATTATGGCGGCGGTGGACCAGCGGCACTTTAGTCATGGCGTCGTCTCCCGGCAGGGCGTGTTCGGGCTGAATGTGGTTGGAGGAAACAGTAAGGAATTGGAAGACTACTTTTTCTCTTCAGCATCCAGGCAGCCGGATAACCTCAACGCCGTCGCCTACGAATCAGGAGAAACCGGCGTGCCGTTGTTAACGCAGGCGATGGCGATATTTGAATGCCGTGTGGTCGGCAGCTATCCTGCTGGAGATCATACTTTGTTCGTTGCCTCAATTGTCCGCGCGGAAGTGCGGGAACATGATCGACCAGTAACTTCGCTTGACTTACCGTATGTCTATGTCGGGACGATCATTCAGCGTCATTGACAGAGGCGCGATGGCTCTGGTAGCCAATCTGAACACGCAGACCAGAACCGGGAGGATGTATGGCTATTGATCCGCGCGAGCTGCGCAACGTCATGGGGCACTTCGCCACCGGCGTTACGATCATTACGACCAGGGATGCTGCTGGGAAACCCTTTGGATTGACCGCAAATGCGTTTACTTCATTATCGCTCGATCCTCCCTTATTGCTGATCTGTGTCGATAAAAAGGTGGATTGCTACGCCTGTTTCGAAACCTCGAAAGTGTTTGCGGTGAATTTCTTAAGCGAAGGCCAGGACCAACTCTCGACTCGCTTCGCCACGAAAGGCATCGAGAAGTTTGAGGGCGTGCCGTACAAGCTTGGGGAGCTTGGCGTGGCGCTCCTTGACGGCGCGCTGGCTCACATCGAGTGTAAATTAGTGAACGCCTACGAAGGCGGCGATCATACGATTTACGTAGGAGAAATTCAGAGGGCGGCGGTGGTGGGCGACAAACCCTTGCTGTTTTTCAGAGGCAAGTATTACAAGTTGCCGCAGTGACGCCCAATGAGCGCCAGCGCTTCGCGAGTAGTCAAGCAAGAGGGCTTTTGCAGCCTGTTTTGGCTAAGAGCGAAAAGTCAAGACTGCTTTACAAGATTTTCTTTCCTCGCACCTTCCCCTCTGCGTCGAGTTCGTAGATAATTGGCACGCCGGTTCCTAAATTCAACTCCAACACCTGTTCCTTCGTGAGTTGATCGAGATGCATGACGAGTGAGCGGAGACTATTGCCGTGTGCGGAGACGAGCACGTTCTTCCCCGCTTTCACTTCAGGAAGGATTCTTGCCTCAAAATACGGCAACGTGCGCGCCGCCGTGTCTTTCAAGCTTTCGCCGCCTGGCGGGGCGACATCATAACTGCGCCGCCAGATATGCACCTGTTCTTCGCCAAACTTCTTTGCGGTTTCCGCCTTGTTCAGCCCTTGCAAGTCGCCGTAGTGGCGCTCGTTCAACGCTTGATCTTTCTCGACAGGAATGTCGCGTTGTCCAAGCACATCGAGCACGATTTCCAGCGTGTGGATCGCGCGCTGCAGCACGGAGGTGAACGCCAGATCAAAGCGCACGCCGGCCGCTTTCAATTTTTCCCCCGCCAGCCGCGCTTCTTCTTCCCCTTTCGGCGACAGCGGCACGTCAATCCAGCCGGTAAAGCGATTCTCCAAATTCCATTGCGATTCGCCATGGCGAAGTAAAACCAGTTGCCCCATTGCTCCTCCTCGACGAGATATTCCGCGGATAGGGACAAGTTTGAACCTCATCCCTACGGTTCATTGTACCAAGCCACTCACGCGAATATGGGAGCCCAGTACAACGCGCTTGACCAGTAACAAACGGCGACCTCACATACCAAGACCGCTTTCCTTCGGCAAGCGGGGCGAATCGTCCCGAGGAAATGGTGAGTACATCGAAAAAGAAGGAGCGGGAAGAAGTGTGAAGAGTTTTGGCCTCTTCCTTATAATCAAGTCGATGCCGACAGAGTTGACCGATTCCCACGCCAAGTATTTCGCCTACGAGTTAACCAAGCGCTGCTCTTCGGACAATATCGAAAAGCTGGCCGCGGCGCTGGCGGACGCCCAGGTTGACTTGAACCCGCATCAGGTTGAAGCGGCGCTGTTTGCGTTTAAGTCCCCGCTTTCCAAAGGCGCGCTCTTGGCTGATGAAGTTGGATTGGGCAGCCTATCGAGGCTGGCCTGGTCATCTCGCAAAAATGGGCGAAGCGGAAGCGCCGGATTTTAGTCATCACTCCTGCTAATCTGCGCAAACAATGGCCTCAAGAAATGCAGGAGAAGTTTTTTCTTCCCTGTGTGATTCTGGAAACACGTTCCTATAATGACGCTATTAAACGCGGCAACTTCCGTCCCTTTGGGGGCCCAGATACCATCATTATCTGCTCCTATCAGTTCGCTCGCGCCAAAGCTGCGGAGGTCAATGGAACGTTATGGGACTCAGTTATTATTGAGGAAGCGCACCGGCTGCGCAATGTCTACAAACCATCAAATATCATCGCCAACACATTAAAAATGGCGCTCAAAAGTGCGCCCAAACTGTTACTCACCGCCACGCCGTTGCAAAACTCGCTGCTGGAATTTTTCGGTCTGGTGAGCTTCATCAACGAACATACCTTTGGCGATCGCAGGAGCTTTCGCGAGTAGTGCGCTACCCTTACAAACAAACAGGTTTTCGAGACTCTGCAAGCTCGGCTTAAGCCCGTGTGCCATCGCACCTTGCGACGGCAGGTCACAGCTTACGCGCCCTATACTCGTCGTCATCCTCTGGTGCAGCCATTTACGCCGGAAGAGAGCGAGGACCGGCTGTATCCCCTCGTCTCCGACTACCTCCGGCGTGATAATTTACAAGCCTTGCCTGTCAGTCAACGTTCGCTGATGACGCTCGTATTGCGGAAGCTGCTGGCGTCTTCTACCTTTACCTTTGCTATCGCGGGTGCTCTTGGATACGCTGAGTCGCCGCCTGCGGGCCCGTCTCGGCAAGCAACAACCAGCGCAATCGCTAGAAGAAGAGCTGGACCACGATTACGAAGCGCAAGATGCAGCGCGGCGGCTCCTTTCATTGCCGGCAATCTCAGTTGCTGAAATCCCGCCGCGCTACGCGCGGCCCCCTTTAGCAAAGGGGGCGTTCGGTTCCCCCCTTTGACAAAGGGGGGACAGGGGGGATTTCCTGATAACGCCAACAACCTAGGGGATTTGATCGAACAACGAAAAGCCGTGATTCAGCGCAACATCTCGGAACGAAACGCCAGATTCTTCGAAGCGAAAGCTGAGAAGCTCGATGACTGGGCGGACGATCTGAAGGTAGCGCTTGAACGTGAGATCAAAGACATTGATCGACAGATTAAAGAAGCGAAACGAGCCGCCACGTTGGCGCTGACGTTAGAGGAAAAGCTCGCTGGTCAGAAACAGATCAAGGCGCTCGAATCTCAGCGCAACGGCAAGCGCCGAGCGCTTTTTGACGCGCAAGACGAGATCGATTAGCGGCGGGAAAAGCTCATCGCGGATATCGAAGGGAGGTTGCAACAGAATGTGGACAGCATGGAGTTATTTGCCGTCCGATGGAAATTAGAGTAACTGTGTCTGCCAAATGACGCTGCAAAGAGGAGCCCAAGGGTAAAATCTCCCCGACAGCCACGTAATGGCTGTCGGTCCCCTTTGGCAAAGGGGACTTTCATCCCCTCCTTTTCCAAAGGAGGGTTAGGGAGGATTTGAAAGTTGAAAAGGACTTTTCATGATTCGCTACGATGCAAAGCTGAAAGATTCGTCACGCGCCCTGCGCACTCATCTTACCGACAGCGAACAACTCCTCTGGTCACAACTCCGGCGAAAGCAGCTTCTCGGAGTGCAATTCTACCGACAAAAACCGCTTGATCGTTTCATTGTGGATTTTTATGCTCCTAGTGTTCGATTGGTGGTTGAAGTGGATGGCTCCCAGCATTTTGTCGCAGAGCAAGTCGAGTACGACAGCCAACGTACCACAGTTCTAGAGAGTCAGGGACTGCAAGTCTTACGATTCACTAATCACGAGGTCTTGCAGGAAACCGAAGCCGTAGTGGAAGCGATCTACCGAGCGGTGCTGGAAGCAAAAAATCCCCCGCGCTTTGCGCCGCCCCCTTTACAAAAGGGGGCTTTCAAACCCTTCCCTTTCGGCAAAAAAGTGTCTGAGTCCTCTCCCTCTGATAAGGAAATTTCTGAGTCTCCCCCTTTGAAAAAGGAACGATCCTAACCTCCCCCTTTATTAGAGGGGGATTTCTAAAACCGGCAAGGTAACTCCACAAAGAGAAACCCCGTGACCCGCAAGCAAAAACTCGAACTCACCTGGATTGGCAAAGAGCGCCGGCCCAGGTTGGAGCCGCGTATTCTGTTAGAAGACCCCGAGAAGTCTTACCACGCTCCTCATCGTGTGACCGACCACGATATCTTCGATAATCGTCTCATCTTTGGTGACAATCTCCTTGCCCTCAAAGCGCTGGAACAAGAGTTCTCCGGCAAGATCAAATGTATCTACATTGATCCGCCGTACAATACAGGAAGCGCTTTTGAGCACTATGATGATTCCTTAGCACACTCCCTCTGGCTGAGTTTCATGAAGCCCAGGCTCGAGCTGTTATGGAAGCTGCTGTGTTCAGATGGCCTCCTTGCCGTGCAAATTGACGACAACGAGTTCGCTCGACTTTTCCTCCTCATGACGGAAGTTTGTGGGGAGCGCAACCTCAAGGTGGTTGTCGTAAAAATGGCTGAACCGACCGGTGTGAAGATGACGCAGGTTATCAAGACCGGCGGCATTCCAAAACTGAAAGAATACGTCATCCTGGCAGGAAAGTCGGGTATCAGAGGGCTTAATATTGAGCGCATGCCAAAAGGAACCTGGGACGATGAGTATCGGCTTGTTTTGGGAAATACTAATCGAGAAGAACTTCTTGAATTAAAGTCTATCATCGAAGACGAACATCGCTCGATCGCTGATCTGCAGAGAGCAGACGATATCTGTGCAAAGTTCACCTTTGAAACGGTCGATGAAGTTTGCCGGAGAGAGACCGGTGGTAAAGTCTCAGAAACATGGCTGCAAGATAATGCTTGGCGAATCGTCCGAACTGTGGCGACGACGGATGGGGCAAAGCGTTTAGCAGATAAGAAGCGTGGCCTAGTAGAACCGGACGCCGGCGCCTTTGTCATCGAAACACCACAGAAGAAAGCTTACATGATAAAGACCGATTATAATCCAGATAGTGCACAACCCCGCCTCCGATTGTTGTTCGCCGATGATTATCTCACCGTCCATCCCGGGGACTTTTGGCAAGACATTAAGACAACCGGATTAGGCGACGAAGGGGGAGTAAATTTCACGAATGGCAAAAAACCAGAAGCCCTTATCAAGCGCATCATCGGCATGTCCACCCAGCCCGGCGACCTTGTCCTCGACTCCTTCGCCGGCTCTGGCACGACTGGCGCAGTGGCCCATAAGATGGGCCGACGCTGGATCATGGTCGAACTGGGCGAGCATTGCCATACACATATCATTCCGCGACTGAAGAAGGTCATTAACGGTGCAGATCAAGGCGGCATTACCAAAGCCGTAGGTTGGCAAGGCGGCGGCGGGTTTCGCTATTTCCGCTTGGCGCCGTCACTGCTGGAAAAGGATAAGTGGGGCAGGTGGGTCATCAACAAAACCTACAATGCCGAGATGTTGGCTGAGGCGGTGTGTAAGCTGGAGGGATTCACTTACGCGCCGAGCGATAGCGTCTACTGGCAGCATGGGCATTCCACCGAGCGAGATTTCATCTATGTCACCACGCAGAATCTTAGCCACGAGCAACTCCAACAGTTGAGCGATGAAGTGGGCGAGAATCGTTCGCTACTTGTGATGTGCTCTGCTTTTCGCGCCAGAGCGGATCGCTATCCGAACCTGACGATCAAGAAGATTCCAGCAGCGGTTCTCTCCCGTTGCGAATGGGGCCGCGATGATTACAGCCTCAAAATTGAGAACCTGCCCAAGGCGCCGCCCAAGTCTGAGCAGTTGGAGCTAGGGTTTGAGGGAGGAGATAAGAATGCTAAAGGCTACCGGCGACTTGCGAAAATCCCTCTTGCTCCCCGCTTTATCAAAGGAGGGAAACGCTCTGCGCGGCCTCCTTTGGCAAAGGGGTATCTCAGTCTCTTTTTTTAAAAAGGGGGAAGTACAGAGGGCTTTAAGGTGAGCATTCTATGAAAAGATTGAAACGCATCACATTTAACCCTGCCGTGATGGGTGGCCGTCCGTGCATCCGTGGTCTCCGTGTGACAGTAGGTACGATCGTCGGCCTGCTGGCATCAAGGCATTCACGAGAGCAGATATTAACGCTCTATCCGTATCTAGAGGCTGAGGATATTGACGAAGCGCTCGCCTATGCGGCTTGGCGCGTAGAAGAAGCTGAAGTGCCGTTAGGGTCTGTATGAAGCTCGTCGTGAACATGAAATCCCCCGCGCTGCGCGCGGCCCCCTTTATGAAAGGGGGCGAGAAGAAAGAGGACCCGTTACGCTCGGCCTCTTCTCCAAAGGGGCTTTTCTCCCCCCTCCTTTGTTAAAGGAGGGATAGAGGGATTTAAGAGCCAAGAGGAATCGTTCATGCTCCGCTACGACTCGAAACTCAAAACTGCTGCACGTACTCTACGAAACCACACTCACTGATAGCGAACAGACTCTTTGGTCACGGTTGCGCCGAAAACAGATTCTAGGAGTGCAGTTCTACAGACAGAAGCCTCTTGGCCGCTACATTGTGGATTTTTATGCGCCGAGCGTTCGGCTGGTTGTTGAAGTGGATGGTTCACAACATTTTGCAGTGGAGCAAACTGCGTATGATAGCCAACGTACAGCATATCTAGAAAGCCAAGGGCTGCGAGTCTTACGGTTCACCAATCTTGAGGTTTTGCAGGAGACCAAATCTGTAGTGGAAGCCATTTACGAGGCAGTGCTAAAAGCGAAAAATTCCCCCTTGATCCCCCCTTTGCCAAAGGGAGGAAGGGAACGTCCCCTTTGATAAAGGGGACCGCGCGGAACGCGAGGGGATTTTTGATTATGGAATCGGGAAAATCATGAATCGCCACGTTAACGCCATTGCCGGTCGCTTGAGCCTGCGCCCACCACAGCGCCGTTCATTGGAAATTCTTGACTGCGTCACTGAAATCGTGCCGCCGAAGAAGGGAACTGACCTGAACGCTGCGCTGACCGCCATCAGTAGCGAGTTTCCGACCGTGACCGACTTCGAGCGGGAGTTTCCATCGCTCTGCTTTGCATTGGCTACCGGTGTGGGCAAAACGCGGCTGATGGGCGCGTTCATCAGTTATCTGCACCTCGTACACGGTTTGAACAACTTCTTTGTCCTTGCGCCAAACCTGACGATCTATAACAAATTGATCACCGATTTTACCCCGAATACTGCCAAATACGTATTCAAAGGCATCGCCGAGTTCTCCACCAATCCGCCAGAGATTATTACCGGAGACAATTATGAATCACGAGCAGGTACGCTCTTTGACGAACTGATCCGCTGCAAAGTGAATATTTTCAACATCTCGAAAATCAACTCCGAGGTCCGGGGTGGTAAGTCGCCACGTATCAAGCGGCTGTCGGAGTACATTGGGGAGAGCTACTTCGATTATCTCGCCGGACTCAAAGACTTGGTGCTCTTGATGGATGAGTCGCACCGTTATCGCGCGTCGGCTGGGGTGCGGGCGATCAACGAGTTGAAGCCGGTGCTGGGCTTGGAACTTTCAGCCACTCCGTTCGTAGAGACCAGTCGAGGCGCCGTTCCTTTCAAGAATGTCATTTATGATTACCCGCTCGGAAAAGCGATGTCCGATGGCTTCGTGAAGGAACCGGCGGTGGTCACGCGTAAGAATTTCAATCCGGCTGGCCTGTCTGCCGAAGAGATCGAACGGCTCAAATTGGAAGACGGTGTGCAGTTACACGAGAGCGTAAAAGTAGAATTAGAAACCTACGCCCGTGAGACAGGCAACCCTATCGTCAAACCATTCCTTCTGGTGATCGCCCATGATACGACACACGCGAAGCAGCTCATGCCGCTTATTCAGTCTGACAGCTTCTTTGAGGGCCGTTACCAAAACAAAGTCATCCAGGTGGACTCCAGTAAGAGCGGAGCGGAGGAGGACGAGATGGTCCAGAGGCTCCTCGCGGTCGAAAGTACGGAAGAACCAACAGAGATTGTGATTCACGTTAACATGCTTAAAGAAGGCTGGGATGTGACTAACCTCTACACTATCGTGCCGTTACGCGCGGCCAATGCGCGTATTCTCATCGAGCAGTCGATCGGGCGCGGGTTGCGTTTACCGTATGGCAAACGCACTGGAGTCGCAGCGGTGGACCGGCTTAATATTGTTGCGCATGACAAATTTCAGGAGATTATTGACGAAGCAAACAGGCCGGACTCGGCGATTTTTTTACAGCAGGTTGTCTTGAATCCAGAGGAACTACAGCAAAAGACCGTCACCGTGATCTCACAATCACAATTCGCTAATAAGCTCGGCTTTCAACCTGAGCAGACGACGACCAGCACACGGGTGATGGACCATAACGAACCACCAGCGTTCCATTCCCCTGAAGAGCAGCAAGTAGCGCAACTAGCCTACAAAGTGATCCGGAAGTTGGAGAACCAGCCACAGAAGTTGCCGAGCGTGACCTATCTGCAAAAACCTGAAATCCAGGCGATGGTTGTGGAAGAAGTCATGAGTCAATGGAGCCCGGCTCAGTTGGAATTGGAAGGCATGGCTGTCCAGCCGGATATTCCCGCAGTAGTAGCAAAGACAGCGAATTTGGTTGTACAACAAACCATCGACATCCCTCGTATTCTGGTTGTGCCGAAAGGCGAGGTGCGCTCGGGCTTCAAACCATTCACTTTAGAACTTGGCGCACTGAATTATCCTGCTCCTTCAGAGGAATTGTGGGTGCAGTATTTACGCACGGGGCAAGCCGCGACGCTAGGAGTTAGCAAAGGGAGCGTCGAAGAGGCGCGGCTCGAAGACTATATTGTCAGCGGCTTGGTGGATTTTGACGACGTGGCGTATGACGAGCACGCCGATCTCCTCTACGACCTTGCTGGGCAGACCGTGCAGCGCTTCCGCCGCTATCTTTCAGAAGAGGATACACGCAAGATCTTGCGCCTGCATTATCGGGATATTGCTCGATTCATCCACTTGTCTCAGATGTAGAACCACTACTGGGAAGAGGCAGTGGATTACGAGGTAAAGATCAGTAAGGGATTTACTGAGTTGAAGCCGAGCGCCTATACTGCTTCAGCGGACGAGCCCCGACTGAATTTTCGTCACTCGCCCGTGGACAAGAACAACATGACGAAGTATGTGTTTGGCGGCAGTGCAAAAGTTCCAATCGGACTCAGAGCGAAAACTCGCAGTCATTCTCGAACGAGAGGCGTTGAAATGGTTCAGGCCGGCCAAGGGACAGTTCCAGATTTTCTACCGTTTGAATGGTGATCACTTGGAATACCAACCGGATTTCGTTGCGGAGACGGCGGACAGCCTTTATATGCTTGAAGTGAAAGCGCGCAGCGATATGAGTAACGCCGAGGTGCAGGCGAAGAGGGATGCTGCAGTAAAGTGGTGCAATTACGTTATGGATCATGCACTCAAGAACAGGGGCAAGCCATGGAAATACCTGCTGATCCCTCATGATATCATTGCAGAGAACATGACCATTGCAGAGCTGGCGAGTCAGCTTCTCCTTCATTGACCCGGTATCTTTTCCAGTCCAAATACCTCTGGACTGTGGTCCAAAATGAAGCGATCACCAACGGTGTAGAATGAAGCGAGAGCATCGGGTGCGATCGTGACCTCAAGATCGTGATGGCGAATTTCATAGTCAGTAAATTCACCGTTTTCATGATACACCCTAAAGAAAAACGAGCCGTCAACGCCATCTCGCAGCAGAAACCCGTGAACGCCATTGGCGCTGGTTACCTCGGCGACTTTCTTGCCGTAGTAATATTGCTCAGTCATGCTACTTGTTCCTCTCTCCTTGGGTGGAGAAGCCCGTTAGTATGCTACCCCAGTCTCCTGATCAGCAGCTCAATGAAGTACACCGCCATCGCCAGCGGAATCAGATAGGGCAACAGCGATTGTGGCTCTGGTGGACTGGTGGGTTGCACAAGCGTAGAGACATCTGGACTAAGGCTGCCCCCGGTTGCTGAGGCGAGCGTTTGTAACAAGGAGAAATTGGGTTGTGGTTGCGGAGTCTCGCCAAGGCGGCGCGGCGGTACGGTGTAGCCGAGCGGTCCGATTTTTTCTCCCCCCGGTGTGGTGACAGTGATGCGATAGTCGCCTGCCTGCGGGTTGGCGAGCACTCCTTGATAATGTCCTGGGGCGAGGCGCTCAAGCAGCAACGTCCCGTCAGGGTTGCTGGGGCCAGCGATGCTTGCCGAAGCGGTGCGGCCCTCTTCGCTAGCGCCGTAGGAGAACATGTCTACAACTAATCCATTCTCATTGTGTCCTAACTCAACGGAAAAATGGGATTCTTTGCGCTTGACCTCCGGCATGCACCAGCGCACGATTTGTGACCACAGCTTGCTGAAGCCTTCCCAGCTCACCCACGGCGCAGACCAGCGCCCGTTGGCGTCCGAGGTGAAGGCGACCGCCTTCCCTTGCCCATACGTCCATGACGCCAGCAGCGGCGGGCGTCTGCCGTCTACACGCAGCGCCACGTCCATACGCGCGCCGCTTTTGAGCGCGGCTTCGACGTAGCCCTTCAGCGGCGGCATCCCGCGCACATCCAGCCCCTTGAGCAGCGGCGATTCCGGGTTCGGCAGCGGAGCGACCTCTTTTTCGACCATCGTTTTTTCTTCGTTTTTTTCTTCCATCTGATCGAGAAAGAGCTCCGGCAACGTGGAGGGATCGGTGGTGTGATGAAACGCGCCGCCGCCGTAGTCGGCGATGCGAGACAGTAAACGAAGGTTGGCTTCTTCACCGACGGCAATGGCTGAGACGGTAATTTTCATCTCCCGATGCAACACGGTGACAAGGTCCAAATAGTCGCTGCCGCTCCCGCCGGTTTCGCCATCCGTGAGGATCACTATTTGTTTTCTCGTCGCCGGGCGGCGTTCGAGCTGCCGCCGCGCTTCCTCTAAGGCTGGCAGCAAAAACGTGCCGCCGGAAGCGGTCAGCCGCTCAAGCCGGTAGTCGATATCCTCACGGATTTTTCCCAGATACTCCAGTGGAATGACAACGAACGGCTCACGATCGAAGCCTACGATGCCTAACAAATCCGTATCCTTGAGATTACGGGCGACTGCTCTAATGCCTTCTTTGGCATAGAGCAGTTTGTTCTCTCGTCGCATGCTGCCGGAAGTATCAATGACCAGCATCATGGCCGTGTGCTGCTCCGGTTTTTGTGGGGGAATGAGGGACACGGGGAGGACTTTCTCAATCGGCGTGTCTTTATAGCCGCCCAGTCCCAGACTCTCTTCGCCGCCAACCATGAGGAAGCCGCCGCCACGGCTCACGTAGTCATCAAGCTTGTCGAGCATAGCCGGCGGGAGCTTTTCTTTCGCCACGTTATTGAGGATCACCGCACTGAACGGCTCTGGGGAAGGCGTCGCCGAGGGTCTGGAGTTCAGATCAACAGCGGTCACATTCAAGCCGCGATTATCTAACGCTCTTTCGAGATAGCGATTGTCCTGCGCGCGGGTGCTGAGCAGCAGCACTTTCTCTCGTGGCGCCACCGTGATCCACGCCGCCGCTTGATTATCTTGGGGAATGGCGTCCTCTCGTTGATTCTGCGGCGTGAACGCGGCGCGCAGTGGAATCAGCCCTTCTCCCGTTAGCGTCAGTGAATGAGTGAGGAGGGAGGCTCCTGGCGCGAGCGAGACCGCTTGTTGCCAGACCACCTTGTCTCCTTGCCGCACAGTCAGTTCCCCTTGCACAGGCGTAGGGTTGGTATTGTCGAGAGCGACCTCCAGGGTAATGGCGGCTCCACCTTCCACTGTTTGCGGGGCGCTGAGCCGCTGAATCGCCACGTTAGGCGCTGCCGCTGCCGGAGGCGGAGGAAAAGGATACACGCGTAAGGAGTGTTCGGCGAGCAGAGGGATGAGCGACCGCACCTCGGAGGTTGTTTCCCATCCATCACTAAATAAGTACACGCTACGGTTGTGTAGCGAGGCGAGGAGCGGAATGAACGCGCTCTGGAGATTGGTATCATCAAGTTGAAGTTCCGCCGGCGGCTTGGCGAGCAACGCTTCCGCCTCTTTCCATGTCGTCAGACGTTGCCGTCCAGCGAATACCACGGTCGGTGTGTCGCTTGTCGGGTGAAGCGTCCGTGTAATCGTCGCGTGGATCCATTGCCGCTGAGCCGCAGTGAGACTATGAGATAGATCGAGGGCAAGAACCGGGGTCATATTTGCGCCGGGCTTTAAGATATGCAGCCCGGCCGCCGCGAGGATGATAAGCGCGATAACGAGCGAATGGAGCAGCAAGCCGAAGAACGAGAAAAAGCCGCGAAAGGCGCGCCACTGCAGCAACCATAACACAGGCAGCAAAGCAAAAGCATGAAGCAGCTCAGGACGCTCGAAGGCGTATGGCGGAAGAGAAAACATTGAGGTGAATAGCTTCTCCTAGTGTTGCAGATTCTGCGTGAACCGCAAGGGTGCAATGGCAAGAGCGACGGGGTCCTCTCAGCTCTGCAGAATGACTCCGCCTTCAATGAGCAAATCGTTTTTCAGGTCTGTGGAGAAGAAGTCATCGTAGTACCGAACAATTGCCCACGCCCACTGCGGGAGCGCCTCTCGTGTCTGCCCAATGCCTAAGCGCAGATTGACCTCCATCTGTTTTTCAAATTGCTGTTCAATCGCATGCAAGGGATAGAGCATACAATGAGAAAACCCCGCTCGCTTCGCCACTTCTTCGGAATAGCTCCTGGTGAAGAGCCACTTATCTTCACATTGCTGAAAGATGGGCGACGACTTCTCTCTTCCTTTTCGCACTGCACTGTCTGTCGCCAATGATTGCAAGAGTCTGCGTACGTCTGACGCGAGAGTCTCCGCGAGAGTATGCTGCAGAATGGCCTTGTAGATTAGACCCAAGATAGCATTCCCATTCTCAAACGGCTCAAAAAAGATGGCGCGACCTCCCCGTTTCAGGATGCGTGCGTATCCCAGAAGCGTTTTGTCTGGGGACAGGATGAAGCACAGCAGCCCCAACGACCACATCGAAGGACTCGGCAGCAAAATCGAGTTCTTCAGCGTTCAGTTGGAGTAAGCCGACCCGCTGGTTGAGACCTTGTTCCAGAGGAGAAGAACCGAACGGAGAGAAGAGGCGCTTCAACCACTCGTATGCCATAAGAGAACGTTTCTTGCCTCTGTCTGTTGCTGCCTGATGCTAGGTAGCTGCTTCCACTGCAACGGACCGATTCCTCGTTCGCGGCCGGGCGCCAAGCCAGCGGTCGAGCGCGAGCAGCAGCAGCGCTCCCAGCAGCAGCCATGGCCACAGTGGCCGACCGGCGGTTTCCGGAGCGATCGGCGCTGGAGCAGTCAAAGGATGCAAGCGTAGTGGGCGAGCAAGGCGGGATTCTTGTTCGTTCGCCAGGTTGACTGCAACGCGGCGTTCAACGCCATACTCACTAATAGTGTAGACGCCTTGCTTGCGCAGTATCACCATTCCTCCGGTTGGCGCGGCGACCTCTCCATCTGGAGAACGAACCGTCGCGGATGCTTCTGCTAACGGCAGCGATGTTCCTGTTTTCAGGCTGGGCGGCTGACCGACTTGAGCCGCCAACCAGCCCAAAAGATTGAGGGTGAAAATAGAGACCGGCAAGTTCTTTTTCCCTAAATAGGGCAGCACGTCGAACCCCGTAGCGACGTAGCGCCGCCCTTCCTGTTCCCCAGCCAGCACGATTGGTCCGACTGTCGCGCTGACCACAGGCTGACACCAGCCTGTCGGTTGTAACGCCTGGGCATACGCGGGAGAAAACAAAGAAAACGTCATATAACTTGTCAGCGGATGTGCAGTCACCCACTGAGTGACTTGAACCCGGCTTGTCGTCTTTCCCAGGGTAAAAAGCGTATTACCCTCCGGTGGGAGAAGGAAGGCGGCGTTCGTGGGCGGCAACGTATCCGGCGCCGTCAGGTGAAACAGCACGAACGCAAACTGCACCGCTTTGGCTGGCGTGTACTCCTGTGGAGCAATGCGTTCTAATTTTAAGTTTGGGATTCCTTCAAGGCTCCGCGCCACATGCGGCGAAGGCGTGACGAGCAGCACCGGAACCTGCGTCAACAGTGGCAGCACGGCATACGCTTCATTATCGAGAGCAAGACCATCTTGTACCTGGAGCCGCGCCCGATACATCGTGGTAAGCGGAAGATGGGAGAAAGAAAATTCCCCTGCTTCTTCTTTGGTAAACGTTCGAGCCGCTAGCTGCTTGCCGGTATTGGCGTCCTCAATACTGACGGTCCAGTTTCCAGGCCCATCGGCTCCAGTGACTGCAACCGTCGCGTCAACCTCCCCAGGAACGAATGGGCTGCGATACAGACGAAACGAGGCAATGCCGAAATTCGTTTGCGGACCGCCTAAGGTGACCACTGTGAGCGCATTCGTATTGACCGGCGCGGCAAGCGAACGATCAGTAAAGAAAAAGATATGCTGAAATCCTTGCTCGCCGAAGAGCTGGGAGAAGAAGGCTGACAGGACATCATCGCTTGGATCGGGGGCGTCAGTTACCAGGGTTTGAGACAACAACCACGGCAGACGGCTGCGGTCCTCTCCAGAGGCGGAGATCGGCGTCGGAAACGGCGTGGTGACAAACAGACCGATCATGTCCGACGCCGGAATCGTATCTAGCGCTTGAAGGATCTGCCGCTTGGCCAGATCAAACACACTGCCAGAGCCGTTGGGGGCCTGCGCCTGCATGCTGGCCGAGGTGTCAAGAACAAGCGCCACTTTGCTGCCTGGTTGATGAAGAAACGGCCGCGCCGCCGCGGCGATCAGCAATAACAGAATCAAGAGCTGCAGAAAAAACAGCGGCGTGATCTGCGGCCGCCCCCACAATCGTTGCCGCGAGGCCGCAGGCAAACCTTGGTAGAGAAAGAGTGCGGGAACAATGACCTCGCGTTGATGCTTCCGCAGTAAGTACGGCACAATCAACAGCGGTAAGGCGTAGAGGAGTTGCATAGCAAAGGGGAGTGAGAGAAAGGAAAGGTTCATGACTAAGAACAATTAAAAGTGCAAAATGCAAAGATGAAGAACGAAGGGCAAAAAGCGGTTCTTCTTACCATTCTTCATTTTTAATTCATAATTTTTCATTATTTAAGTCAGTATTCTCAGCGCCGGCAGCTCGCGCAGCACAAAGTGTTGCAAATCTTGCCCGGTGACAAAACGGGCATAATGCACGCCGGTCTGATGACAGTAACTGCGCAGCGTGCGGTTATGGAGGTCCAGGCGACGGAGGTACTCTTTTTTCGCCTGCGCATCGAAACGCACGATGGCTGCTTCTCGGCTTTCGCTGTCGACCATTTTTACACCGCCGGGCGCTAAAGGCGGGTCCATATCTTCTTTGCCCAACACCTGGATCACCGCCAGGTCAAAATCCGCCGAACGTAACAGCTTGAGTCCGGCTTGCGCGGCCTCGAGAGGAAATAGAAAATCAGAAATCCAGATGGCTTTCCCTGGACGATGGACGGTTCTGAGATGCTGGGCAAGCGTTTGTGGCGGATCGACTTTACCTTGCGCCCGCTGATTCTGTAAAAAGAGCGCTAAATCAAAAAGACGCTGCCGTCCGCGAAAGAAGGGGGTGGCGTTGCGGCTCGCGCCGCCGTTCAGCGCGTGGAGTTGGACGGCGTCCTCACTTGCCAGCACGACATAGGCGAGCGCCAGCCCCAAATCACGTGCGGCGGCGTCTTTGCCGTCTCCGAGGGGATAGGCCATTGAGGCGCTCAAGTCGATAAATACATAGGTGTACAGTTCTTCTTCTTCCTGAAAGAGTTTAATGTAGGGACGATCGGTACGGCTATAAAGTTTCCAATCAATGTAACGTGGATCGTCGCCCGGGGCGTAGGGACGATAATCGGCGAACTCCAAGCCTGCGCCGCGCCGTGGCGAGAGATGGCCGCCAGGACGGCTGCCGAGAAACTGCCGTCGCGCACGGATGCGGAGTGTTTCTAGACGAGCAAGAAATTGTGAAGTGAACAGGGGAGGCAAAACGGATTTTTTCTCAGACATGAGGAACGTATCAATTCAACGGCGTAAAGACCTGCGTGGCGCCAGGGGCGAGGCAGCGGTGAGTGGCCCAGCGGAGTGCCCGTTCGTTGTCATTCTCGTAGGACGCCAACACGCGCAAGGCTTCGTGGTCAAATTCATGGACTGCCTCATCCATACGGGCAACAAGGGCATGGGGGCGTTGCACCCAGGGCAGCGCTCCGTACACGATCCATTCGCGTCGCGATAAGCGTTCAAACCATTTCAGTAATTTTGGTTGCGCCCGCTTTACCGTACGCATGAGCCAATCCATCTCCGTAAACGGCAGCGGATGGAGGCCGCTATCGTCGCTGGTAAACAGAGCAATTTCACGCATGGACTCCACATAGCGGGCTGGAATTGTAAATAACTCAGAACGATCACTTAGTTCGATGCTTTGAAAATCAGCAGGGTCAAGCGTGAACGCAAGCGTACAGCAGTGATACGGAACATCCGCCACGACGTCCCGCCACGGATAATACCGTCCTTTGAGATCAAAGAAATCCCGCACGATCAACACGCGTTCGATGTTTAACGGGTAGGGGCCAGAGTCGGTGACGCCGAGCCGCGCCTCGGCATTGAGCAGGAAGAGATACTCTTCCATAGTTGTCCAGAACGTAGGGATCAAGCGCTGGATGCGCGCGTCCAACGGCACAAGAGAGTGATACAAGGTCTGGACAATAGTCGGCGGTAAAAAGAGATTGGTAGCGCCCGCATCGCTATTATCCAGTCGTCCGTCGCCGCGATGGGCTAGCGCCACATCCCGCCAGTAATTGAGCACCTGAGCAATCTTTTCCGCCCGCGTATTGGCGCGTATGACGCCAGCGTCAATCAAAGCCTCCCGGCCAACGAGAAAATGATAGCCGAATAACCAAATAGCCAACGGCGATACTGGCGACCCCAGCCGTCGACTTCGTTGTCCGACTTCCGTGGGATTGAGACGGGAAAGGACACGACTGACCAGGGTGGGAAGCGTCAAAAAATCCTGCGTGGCGGCCAGGGTAAACGATTGGGAGACGGGAAACCGGCGGGGCGCTAAATGGGCTGGCCGAGCCATTTCCGCCCGGAACTTCGCGCCCATGCTGCCTAACAGTTGATTGATGTTTGCAACGTCCTCCACGAAATCTCCCACTACTTCCGCCTTACCGCAGCTATCATCGCACGGTTAAGAGCAAGAAGGAATCCCTGCTCCCTCGCGTTTTACAGCCGCAGCGGCCATGACAGTAGCGGACGCTCAGCCACCGGCTTGGGAAAACGATCACCGCAGGTGTACTCCAGCAATTGCAGAATCATTGAGCGAGTCGCGCGTGGATCACTGACATCATCGACATGGAACTGCCCCGCCGCGTACCACGCTGAGCCGCCGAAGGATTCGCCGAGAATCGCGGTAATCATGGGAACACCACGATTGCGTTTTACCAGATCAAGCGACACGCCGAAGCGCGGCAACCCGCGTGAGATCATGAGGTCGGGAATGCGCGCGCCGCCGCATTCGCCGAGAAAGATAAACGGAAAGCCATGCTTAAAGCACATATTTCCCAGGTGATCGACTTTTTTGACGCCGATGTACGACGAGCCGGTGTGGAATACCGTGACGTCATCAGCGCCAACGCCGACTTTACGACCGTTAATCGCGCCGAAGCCGATAATTTTCCCATCACCTGGCGAGTGGTCCGCGACTTCATCACGTTCAGAATGGGCGAGCGCTCCGAATTCGATGAAGCTGCCGGGATCAAGCAACGCCGGCACGCGCTCACGCGTGGTCAGGCGTCTGCGTCTGTATTGCGCTTCGATCTTGTCTAATCCGCCCATCTGCGGATGGCGCGTTCTTTACGGCGCAGAAGTTCCTGGATGTCTTTGTCGTCAGTCATGGTCAAAGTTCTCAGCTTGTTCCTTGAGAAAACGCGGATCTACTATGCTAACGGTCGATTTCAACTTGCGCCATTGCGTTTCTTCTCTCTAACAACCCGCAAACGAGTCTGCCTGGCGCAATGACGTATGTAGGCGACTTCGACGACGTCATTGTTGAGAATGCGGTAAATGATGCGATAGGTATTTCTAGCGGCCAAGAGCGCTCGATAACCCTGGAAGGCATCGAACATCGCTGGACCCATTTCTGGAAAATCGCGGAGGAGCTCCAACTTATCAACGATCTGATCCTGAATGCCAGGGGGGAGTGCTTGCAGTTCTTTCTCGCTCGTGGGAGCAGCTTAATGCTTCTTGCCACGCTGCGCTCGTCTTGCTTTAAATTCCTCCAGGGTGACGCCTTTTCCGACCCTGGAGTCGCGTTCGGCTTCGGCGAGCCGTTCCCGCCAATCCGGTTGACTCATTTCTTCCAACGTGGCGACCATTCCCTCATACGCTTCATAATTGACCAACAACGCGGCTGGTTTCCCGCGCTGGGTAATCAATACGGGGCGGCGAGCATGTTTTACAGTTTCCACGATTTTTTTCGTTTGACTCTGTAACTCGGAAATAGGAATGCTTCTTTCCATAGTCTTATCCTTTGCAATGACCTTATGCTTAAGTGTAACCTACATCGAATGATTCAACTCCTCCAGCAGCGCCTTCGCCTCCTGCAAATCTTTCGTGTCAAATCCTTCGGTGAACCAGTTATAGACGGCGGCTAAGATGTTGTGGGCTTCGTGTCGTTTGCCCTGTTGTTGCCAGAGACGCGTGAGGCTCATCGTCGCGCGCAGTTCCCACGACTTCGCTTGCTGTGTGCGGGCGATGTCAATGGCTTTGAGAAAGCACGCTTCAGCTTCTGCCTGCGCTTGGGGGTTGGGTGTTAGGGGTTGGGGATTGGAGGGAACTTGGAACTTGAAACTTTGAACTTGGAACTTTTGCAGCGTCAGTTCACCTTTGAGACGGTAAAGTTCAGCCTCGTAGAAGCGTTCTTCCGTTTGTTCTATCCTGGTAAAAGCTTCGGTCAGTGCGGCCATGCCTTCGTCGGCTTTCCCTTCTCCCCTATACCCGTCAGCCAATAAGGCGAGCCACCAGACATGGAATATTTCTGCTCCCGACGCCTGCCAGGCGGCCATCCCCTGGTGCATTTGCGCCATTCCTTCTTCTCGGTGTCCCTGCTCGGCGAGCGCCCAACCCTGGAGTACCGTGGCCCACCCCAGCTCCATGGCGAACCCTTGCTCGGTGGCGAGCGTAATGGCGGTTGCCGCCCGTTCTCGCACTGTGTTGCTCTCGCGGCGGAGTTGATGGAACCATGCTGCACAACTGAGCGCGTGCGTCAGACTGTACGGGTGCGCCAATTCGCCGGCTAGGGTCAGCGCCGCCTGATTGCGTCGCAAGGCTTGCTCCGGATAGCCCAGATACCACAAGACCCAGGCCGCATGCGCCAGCGCATCCATCCCTGGATCATACCCTTGGCCGAAGGCTAAGAAACGGTGTTGCTGCGGATTGTAGAGGGCAATGGCGCGCTCCTGGTGCACGCGGGCCTGGGTCAACTCACCGAGCCAGTACACCGTATCGCCGAGCGCGTGATGCGCCCCCAACAGCAGCGTGGGATCTTGCACCTGCTGGGCTATCTTCAAACAGCGCTCTCCCAGTTCACAGGCGGTGCGTACTTTGCCGCGTGCGGCGTAAAACAGCTGTTGTCCCAATAGGATGGGAAAGAGCTGCGGCGTTTCCCCGAGCTGTTGACATAGCTGGTATACACGATCGTAGACCTGTTCCACTTCAGGAGAGGCAAAGCCTGCGGTTGCCATGAATAAGTTGCCTAAGGAGGTTTGAATCATTAACTCTTGTTGCATTCGTTGAGGAGTGTCCGGTAGAAGTTGTAGAAGCTCCAAAGCCTCGTTTAAATGCTTAATAGCTTCTACGTTAGCGGACCGCTCTACTGCTTGCTGGCCCGCACGGTGAAGATAGTTGATGGCCTTTTGCGTGTTGCCGCTGCGGCTGTAATGATGCGCGAGGTCGCCGTAGCGGTCTTCTAAGCGGGCGTGAAACTGCGCCTCGATCGCTTGCGCGACGCGCTCGTGCAGCGTTTTGCGCCGTTCGTGGAGCACGGAGTTGTAGGCGACTTCCTGCGTGAGCGCATGCTTGAAGACGTACTCTGGTTCCGGGAACGCCGGTTGTTCGTAGATGAATTCGGCGGTCTGCAAATGTGATAAGAATCGATGTAACTCATCTTCAGGTTGATTGGTGGCCTGTTTCAACAAGCTGAAAGAGAATTCCTTACCGATCACCGCCAGGGTTTGCAGGAAGGCTTTTTCTGCAGCAGGCAAGCGGTCGATACGCGAGGCCAGCACGGCCTGGACAGTAGGGGGAATATGAATATGCGCTGGTAGGGGCGACCGACCGGTCGTCCCTACGGCGTCCGGTGTCAACGCGCCTTGTTCGGCCAATTTCTGTACGATCTCTTCCATGAAGAAGGGATTGCCTTCGGTTTTGTCAAGAATGAATGACCGGAGGGACGCCGCCTGCTGCGCCGCTCCCTTTTCTTTGAGCAGTGCAGTCAACATCTCTTCCGCTTCCGCACGCCCCAATGGATCAAGCCGTAATTGCGTGTAGTACGTTTTGTTGCCCCAGTCGTGATGGTACTCGGGCCGGTAATTGACCAGCAAGAGGATTTTCGCTGTGGCGAGACTTTCGCTGAGTACGGCGAGGAACGCCTGGGTTTCTGTGTCAAGCCAGTGCAAGTCCTCGAAAACGAGCACCAGCGGTTGATTGAAGCTCTCGCGCAGCACCAGCCGCTTGATAGCATCAAACGTGCGGCGGCGGCGAATCTGCGGGTCCATTTGCTGTAACGGTGAAGTCGCCTCAGCGAGGCCCAACAAGAAGAAAAGATACGGCAGCGTATCTTCGAGGCTGCGATCAAGGGTCAACACTTTGCCGGTAATTTTTTCCCGCCGTCGGCGGTCGTCATCGTGGAGACTGAGCTGAAAATAGCTGCGCAGCAGATCAATCAACGGCAGGTAGGGGTACGCCTTGCCGTGCGACACGGAAAAAGTCTCCAGACACAGCAGTAGGGGCGTCTGGCAAGACGTCGCGGCAAATTCGTGGAACAGGCGCGATTTCCCTACGCCCGGCTCGCCCATGACGGCAACAATTTGTCCATGTCCCGCTTTGGCCAGTTCCAACGCGCGCCGCATTTGCTCCAACTCGCTGTGACGGCCAACGAAGCGCGCTAGCCCTCGCCGCGCGGCGACTTGTAATTTGGTCTGCAGCGGACCGACTCCGAGGATTTCATAAATTGGCACGGGTTCGTCAATCCCTTTGATGCGAGCCGCGCCGAGCGGTTTACACTCGAAGTAGCCTTCGACGAGTTTGTATGTATTGGCGCTGACAACAACGGAGCCGGGATGCGCCAATCCCTCCAGCCGCGATGCCAGATTGGTGGTGTGTCCGATGGGCACATAATCGGTGTGGAGGTCGTCCTTACGGATGGAACGCAGCACTACTTCGCCGGTATTGACGCCTACGCGTAATTGCAGCGGCACGCCTTTGTCCAGCCGCACCCGGTCGGCGTACCGGCGCAAATTGTCTTGCATCAATAACGCGGCATATAGCGCGCGTTGCGGATGGTCTTCATGGGCAAGAGGAGCGCCAAACAACGCGAAGATGCCATCGCCGAGCGACTGCGCCACGTAGCCTTCGTAGCGATGCACGGCGTCCATCATGAGCTGCAGGGCTGGATCGATCAGTGCCCGCGCTTCTTCAGGGTCAAGGTCGCGCGTGAGCGCGGTGAACCCGGCCAGGTCGGCAAAGAGCGCGGTGATAGTCTTGCGTTCACCATCTGGCGCGCCGCGCGCTTCCATTGCTGCTCGCTCGGCCTGGATGCGTTCGGCCAGGTGCTTCGGCGTGTAGACCGATGGGGATGGGGGAGTAGGGATTGGAGATGTTGACCGTTGATCGTTGAACTTTGCACGTTCGAGAGCGGTGAGCCGCACTCCGCACAGAACTTGGCCTTGGGATTCGCTTCATGCCCACAATGCGCGCAGACGCGGATTAACTTGGCGCCGCATTCTTCGCAGAATTTCGCCGTTTCATTATTGTCGTGCTGACACTGTGGACACTGCATGCTTTGCCTCCATGCCGTAGCGCTGATGTAGCATGGCGAGGTGAAGAAGCAAAGGGAAGACTGGGCTCAGGATAGTCTATTTCGAGAGCTCCCCTCCGGGACGCGAACTTGGGACAGAGGCCAACCTTGACTTCAAAACCAGCGCATTGTATGGCGCTTGTATGGCGCGTAAACTTTCAACAACGGTTCGTCTGGATGTCGAAGATGTAGAGGCGTTGGCGCGGGCGCGCGCCGAGGGCGTGTCGGCCTCTGACCTCGTCCGGCGCGGCCTGCGCCTGGTCGCGGCGAAGTACTACCAAAGACGTCGGCGTCCGCCTTCAACAGGTCTTTTCGTTTCGACTTCGGCCAAACTCGGAGAGGAATCCGAACTCTTTAAGGATCTTGAAGAGTGGCGGCGGAGCTGATTGCCGACACCGGAGGGTTGTTCCGCGCTCTTGCCAAACGGCCGGACGGCCGTCTTTCTTGGCCCGCCTACGCGAGCGCGTTGCGGCACGCCTCGGTCGTGGTTGTGCCGGCTCTGGTGCTTGCCGAGATAGATTATTTTTTGCGCGGGGAACGAGCGGCGATGCGAAAATTTGTAGGAGAGTTATTTGATCCCGCGACAACATACGAGTTTGAGGCAACTGTCCCTTCTGATATCGTGCGGGCGCTTCAGATCGACGCAAAGTTTTCCGAGTTGGGGCTGGGATTGGTGGACGGGCTCGTTGCCGCCGTTGCGGAACGGCGGCGGATTTATCGAGTGCTAACAACCGACCGCCGAGATTTCAGCGTCCTCCGCGTTGGAGAACGCTACGAGCGTGCTTTGACGCTTCTGCCGTGAGATAGAGAAAAGGGGTTCGGTCTTGTCCAGCCGAGGCTATGGCGCTCGCTTCTCTTTCGATGCCGATACTGATGCCCGGCGGTGGGGGATTTAATTACACCAGCCTGATTCCTTGTTTTCTTTTGCCGGGCAGGATAGGAAACGGCTGTCTTCAGAAGACGAAAAACGTAAGGCGGAAGGCGTAAGAGGAGACGCATGAGAAAAACAAGAGCGGCGTGTGGTGTTGTTGGGATGGTGTTATGGATATTGCTAGCGATTCGGGCTTTTGCTGCTGATAATCCCTGCCGGGAAGCGCAAGACATTCTTGGGCTGTCGCTGTATCCGACGGCGAAAGGAGAGAGTGGGTTGGTCGTGTCCGAGGTGCTCCCGCTCAGTCAGGGGGCGCGGATCGGGTTGCTCAACGGCGACATTGTTGAACAAATTAATAGCTGGCAGGCGCGCGATTGTCAGAGTTATAGCCGCGCCGTGCAAGACGCCCGCAGCGAGAATAAGGCCGTGCTGCTGTTGATTAAACGCAACGGCAAACGGCAAGTCCTCGCCTTCGAGCCGGAACTGTGGGCGCGCAAAGAAGAGGAGAAGAAAGAAAAAGAAGCCGTAGCTTCCTTGCAAACCATGCTCGCGGCGCCGTTGCCGGCAGACGTGAGAGGGAAAACCGATGAGACCGGCGCGCACGCCCTGGCAATCTTGCGCGAGCTTGCCGCTGTGACGGTGCTTGATGCTCAATCCAACGCCTATGAGAAAGGAGTGACAAAGGCGACAATCCAACTCCTGGCGCTTGATCAGAGCAGTCAAGGGGAAGCGGAGAAGCGCGTGGTGGCGGGCGCAAAAGTCTTGCTTGGCTACTATCTGACTGCGCAGGAGATCCGTCAATATAAGCAGGACTTCGTGAGCGAATCCCGCAAAGATTTACGGAAAGGCCGCGCGGCGACATTTATCTCTGCGGACGTGCCGTATTTTCTCAAGTCGCCCGTGCCAGGATGGGTCGATCGCTATCCATTTCTCAGCGAGAGTGTGAAGGACAGCCCGCAAACTGTGAGTTTCTTGGAACAGCCTGGACACTGGGATCCGGACAAGGCCGTCATGCTCCTCTGGCAAAAGGCGAAGGAGGAGACGGAGAATTTTGCGCACTGGCTTCACCAGTAGTGAGTAGCGAGTTCCGAGCGCCGAGTAAACGAAAATCTTCCTCACCAGTCGGTACTCAGTAGTCGGTACTCAGCGTTTAAAACGGCCACCACCGTTTCCAGAAGCTGGCTTGTGCGACGTCTTGCGCCGCGGTGGCTTGCGTCTTCCCTACCTCGGCGCCGTCGAGTTTCACCACAATGTCGCCGACCACCTGCCCGGCTTTAACTGGGGCGGAAACGCGATCGGGAATGTTGACTTCCACTTGCACTTTCTTCTCGTCTCCACGTTTGAGCAAAACTTTGACATCCGAAGCTGGCACGACAGCAACACGGTCTTCTACGCCGCCCCTGATTGGCGCCTCCCTGCCAATGGCGGCGCCTTGCTTGACCGGGACATACATGCGGTAATTGGCGAACCCCTGGTTCAGCAGCTGTGCAGCTGAGTTGAAGCAATCGCGTTTGGTGCTGGAGCCCATCACCACGACAATGAGCCGGAGATCGGCTCGTTTCGCACTGCCAGTGACACAGAATCCGGCTCTGTTGTGGTAGCCGGTCTTAATGCCGTCGGCGCCCTGGTACTGGCGCAGGAGATGGTTTGGATTGACAAGAGTGAATTGCCCGTCACGAAACGGCTCTTGCATAGTGGCGGCCCATTTGGCGGCTTCTGGATATTTCAAGAGCTCACGCCCAAGCATGGCAAGATCGTGGGCGCTCATTTCATCATCTTTCTGCCCGGCCTCGGCCGGCAGCCCATGCACGCTGTAGAAGTGCGTTTCTTTCAGCCCCAGTTGCTCAGCTTTATCGTTCATGAGATCAACAAACGCATCGGTGCTGCCTGCAATATACTCCGCGATCGCCGCCGTTGCATCGTTGGCGGAGTGGATCATGATGGCTTTAAGCAGTGCTTCGACCGTCTGCGTCTCGCCTTCCTTCAGGTAGACTTGCGATCCCCCCATCTGCGCCGCCCAGCGAGAAACCGTCACAGTGTCGGTCAGATGCAGCGCTCCCTCCTGGATTTTCTCCATAGCGATCAAGGTTGTCATCATTTTTACCATTGATGCCGGCGGAGACGGTGTGTGCGCATCCTTCTCGAACAGCACCTTGCCGCTTTCGGCTTCTATGAGAATCGCATGCTTGTATGGTTCGGCCTTTCCGCCCGCAGTGCTTTTTTTCGCGGGAACACGCTCTTCCACATCCTCGGCGTTCTGGGCTGGTGAACGCTCTTGGTTTTGCGCCGGTCGCCGGGCGTCAACAAAGGCAGGAAATGCAAGCGTCACGAGCAGCGGAATCCCCAACCACCATTCCCTCCAGGCGCACCGTTGAAGCTTCTGCCTGACCCCCCCATCGTACATCCGTAAATCTCCTTTCCACGTACGCAAAGTGGAGGTTATCATCAAGCAGCGGGTGGAGGCTGTCAAGCGAAGGGGAGCTCTTGCAGATGGCGAGCCAGTTCGTCCAGCCGTGCGCGGACACTTGCCGGGCGCAGCCAGCCATACCCGGCGTATTGCAGCGTCTCCAGAAACGTGTGAACGTCTCGCTCTTTCCATACTGGTTTGCCGTGCCGCGTGAGCGCGTGCCGAATTTTTTCCGCTGATAAATCGCGATCGGTCCGTAATTCGCTACTGTAGGGAATATGCGCAGTCAGGAACGTTTCGAGGAGCGTCCGTGCGCCAGCATCCCAGTCGGCTGGTTCGCGCGCCTCGAGTTCCCATTCGATCTCGTACAGGCGGATCATGGTGTCGTCGCCGCCAGAGAGGAGCCAACGTCCGTTCGTGCTCAGTGCGATGGAAAAAATCGGATGCGCAGGCGTTTCGTAGACGTTGAGGCAACGGCCGCTCGTGAGTTCCCACACTCGAATCGTTTTGTCAGGGCTGGCGGAAAAGGCAAACCGTCCATCGGGACTCAAGAGGACCGTAGTAATTGGGGCCGTGTGCCCCTCATAGACCTGGAGACAACGCCCAGTTTTGACTTCCCACAACCGTAATGTTCGATCACTACTGCCTGAGAGCAGCCATTGTCCATCGATGCTGAGACTCAAGGCATTGACCCGCCTGCGATGCCCTTCATATGTTTGTATACAGTGTGAAGAAGTGACTTCCCATTGTCGCAGGGTTCTATCCAGGCTGCCGGAGAACGCCCAGCGGCTGTCCGGACTAAAGCCAACGCACGTCACGCTGCCGGTGTGGCCTTCAAAGATATGCAAGCAGCGGCCCGCGGCGGTTTCCCACAGGCGCACGGTTTTGTCGAGACTGCCCGAGAGCGCCCATAACCCATCATTGCTGAGATTGACGGATGTGACGCCTAGTCTGTGCCCCGTGAACGTTTGGATCGGTTTCCCTGTCGCCAGCTCCCATAATCGGAGCGTCCTGTCATCGCTGCCCGAAAGCGCCCATTGGCCGTCGCCGCTGACATGTACGGCGAGCACCCATTCCTCGTGACCAGTGAGAATGCGCTCACAGTGTCCCGTAGTGAGATCCCAGACACGCACGGTTGTGTCCCAACCGCCCGACACAGCTTGACTGCCGTCTGTATTGACAGACACCGAGCGGATGGGAGCGCTATGGCCTTCCAGGATATGTATTGGTCGTATGGATTGCAGACCAACGCGCACACAGACGAGAGAAAGCCGCGCCCAGGCATCAATGCTATGCGGGGTGCGATCTCCTCCAGGCAGCGCCCGCGCCTGGCGAGCAAAGGTCAGCGCCTCGGTGAAGCGACCCGCCTGAAGAGCTTCCTCGCTGCGTTCCAGCATGTAAATGAATGCCGTGTCGTCTCCTGTCAGTGTCGAGTCTGAGTCGCTCGGGAACGTTTGCAAGGTGCAGATGTCCTGGGTCCGTGGCGCGATCTCCCAGAGCCGAAGAATTTTCTCGTAACCGCCTGATAAGGCAAGACGTCCGTCCGTACTTAACCAGACTGAGTCTACATCGCTGGTGTGGCCGGTCAGCGTGCGCAGGCAACGGCCAGT
>DATLYA010000180.1:0-5308 GCA_035575235.1 Candidatus Methylomirabilota bacterium | reverse complement strand
GTTACTTTCTCAGCCTCCCGGTTCGCTTTGAGAATCATGCCGTCTTCGCAACTGAGGCGAAAGATTGGCGCCGGGGCGTTCTCTATGCCTTTGCGATGGCTTTCCTCTTCATCCCGCAGCGCTTCTTCTCGTGCTTCAACGAAAAAGTCAGTGATATGTAAAATGCGCTCATAGAATTCCTGATCGAGCAGCGTTAGCAATTCTACCAGACGTTTCCGGTCTTTCGCATAAGATTCTCGTAAGCGTTCGACAATCAACATGCGCACCTTCATCTGGCCAGCGAGAAAGCGCGAAGGAGGCCAGTGTGAAATAAATCCATGGCGAGCGTGTTGATGTAAATAACGGTATGTTTCGATATCATCTGGATCTTCAATATGACGCGCCCAGCGAAAGAGCGCATCAGTCATGTTCCGTACTGTTTCAGAAATTCGTTCCGCAGGAATAGGAAAAGTAGGGGCGACCAGGGCAATCCATTCATGAACTATAGCTGCCGCTTGCACTCGAATAAAAGCCGCTAACTCTGTCCGTAACGGACTCTTTTCTCGCGGGAAACGCAGCAGCTCACAACCGCGCATGTAGTGTTCAACCCGTTTGAGATGATCCTCAAGAGGTTCCTCGAAAAATGGCTGCATAACGGCGTTGACCCTCCAGCTCTTTTCCCCTACCGTCTCCGTTTAGCTGAAACAATCCCCCTTATCCGGGAAGCAGTGAAGTCCCGGAGGCGAGACTTTCGGCCCCTCTAAGTGTTGATAATGGAACGGAAAGAACGGGTGTCGCCACACGACGATCCTGATGTGCAGTTAATGCTGCGCTTCCAGAAGGGAGACATGGAAGCGTTCCAACAGTTATTCAACAAGTTCTCCCCATCAGTGGTGAATTTCGCTTTCCGCTTTGTTGGATCGCGGGAGCGAGCAGAAGAACTCGCACAGGAAGTGTTCTTACAAGTTTATCGTTCGAAAGAGCGCTATGAGCCTAAAGCGAAGTTTTCTACATGGTTGTTCAAGATTGCAAATAATCATTGTCTCAATGAGGTGCGAAAAGGTGAATATCGTGTGAGTCATGAGTCGCTAGATTCATCACTCGATAGAGAAGGAGACGAACGAGAACGGGATCTTCCCGATACCAATCCACGAAAAGGCGATGATATCTTGGCGGCGAAACAGGCAGCCTATAGAATACAACAAATTCTGCGACGGCTGCCGGAAAGCCAGCGTTCAGCTCTAATGCTGAGCCGCCTGGAAGGCATGTCGTACCAAGAGGTCGCTGAAGTCCTGGGCACGACAGAAAAAGCGGTTAAGAGTCTCGTCTTTCGTGCAACCCACAGCCTCCGTGAGGGGCTGAGAGAATTTCTTGAGAGTCATGAAGACCTGTGAATTAATTCGAGAGGAATTGATCGCCTACCGCGATGGCGAGTTATCGGAGCAGGCCCAGGAGCAGGTCTCGGCGCATTTGCAAACCTGTGAGGCCTGTGCTCATGAGGAAGCTCAACTCAGGCGTGTAGGGCAATTGTTGACGTCAATGGAGCGGATAATTCCCTCTCCACAGTTTGCAGCAACATTCTGGCAGCGGCTCGAACTGGAAAACACCCAGCATAGGGTTGTGAAGCCAAGTACGCTACTGCCACGTGAGCACCGACTGACGCAATGGTGGCGTAGATTACAGGCGGCCTTGAGTACCTGGCAGGTTGCTCCTGTGCTTGCTGCGGCTGCGAGTGTGCTGGTATTTTTTGGCTATTTACTACATTCTCAGCCAACGCCTCCGGTCAAGCCAGAGTCTGTGCCCACACCGCAAAAAACTGCCGAGCCGGCGGTCACCCCGGCGCCCGAGGCTCCCGCGGACTTGGTGGACAAGCTTGGTCTCTTCGTTAATTACAAAGTGATAGCTGACCTTGATCGGCTGTCGCATTTTGACGAAATTGCCGCCCTGCAACCGCCGCCCGAACATGAGACGCAAGTAGTAAAGGAAGAGGAGCTGCCTCCGGATCTCTTGCAGAACCCTAGTTTCTTCGCGCACTATCCTATTTTGAAAAAAATGGACCAACTCCAACATCTTGAAGCTGTTCTTGGGACCCCTAATAAGGACGAGGCGCAAAGTCATGGGTAGAAGCTCCAAATAGGGGAAGTGCCGATGAAAGCAAAAATCATGATGCTTATACTTGGCGGTCTCCTGTGTAAAGGGACCGATCTTTGGGCGTTTCCTACCACAGATTTGTTTTCCGCCCCCTTTTTAGTTGTCCCTCAACTGATTGAGCAAAATTGGCAAGACTTGTCCCCGCAGGAACGCGCCCGCGCGTTAGAAAATTACAAGCGCTTTAAACGGCTTCCTCCAGAGAAACAACGTACCCTGGAAGAAAAATACAATCGTTGGATGCAGTTGCCAGACGAAGAGCGAGACCGTATCCGCCGCAACTATGACCGGTATCGTAGGATGGATTCCGACCAGAAAGAAGATTTTTGGCGAAAATATAAGTACTGGCAATCTATCCCTCGAGACTAACTCATCCCCTCTTCTTTTTGTTTTCCTTCGATATATTTGTGGCTTATTTCACCCTGTACGGGAAACGTTATCCCTCTCTCTGGGTGATGCTAGAACACTTGACAGATTGTTCTGAGCGACTTATCTCTCTGTGCGCTATTGTCTACGTGTGGAGGATGTTTCCTATGCAACAGCAACAAGCTTTACGCGCGGAGACTAATAGCACTGCTTCCGTGCGTCTCTCTCATAGCCCGTCTCATGAAATACTCAACGCTCTGGAGCAACTTGTTACTCACCTTGCGATGCTCTGTAGCGAGTTTGAAAACCTACTAAACCAATCCCGCGAGCTGCGCTACGGGTAGTTATGATATCCCTACTGGATCAAGTGTTTATGTCCCTACTATGAGCGGGGACAGACCTTAAGGTGGAGTAGTAAGGAGCAGGAGCCAGTTGTCCTTTTACTGAAGCGCTTAGGGTCTGGCTTCCACTTTGCCTCCTACTCTTGCAGCAAGAGCCGAATTTCTTTTCTTTCTCTGTGAGCATTTCTTGTTACGTCAGATTGCTCTCTACTCCCGCAGGTTTTTCCGCTACTCTAGAATAAAGTCCAATGATTATTAAGCTGTAAGTCAGGGAAGTGTCTATCATTCAGTGAACCATCAAATTTCATTGCCGTAGGGGCGACGCGAGCGAATGAAATGGCTGCTACACTAGTAAAGCAATCGCCGGCGCCATCGCCTCTACCCACTGAGAGCTCAGCTACTGCTCGGCATGCTGAGGAACGGTTTTTCCTTGAAGGTCCACAAACCCGTTCCAGCGAATTGTGGCGGGTGCTGCGTATCGCCAAAGAATTTCTTACTGGAGTGCGTGCGCTGCATTTTGTTGGCCCTTGTGTCAGTGTCTTCGGTTCAGCCCGGTTTCAAGAAGGGCATCCCTATTATACTCTCGCCCGCCACATGGGTGCACGGCTCAGCCAAATGGGATTTACAGTTATGACCGGCGGGGGCCCGGGGATCATGGAAGCCGCGAATCGCGGTGCTAAAGATGTAGGCGGAGCATCCGTGGGGTGCAATATCATCCTGCCACACGAGCAGGAAGCGAATCCTTACCTTGATAAGCTGGTCACGTTCAAATATTTCTTCGTACGCAAAGTCATGCTGGTGAAATATTCCTATGCGTTCATTGTGATGCCCGGCGGCTTTGGCACGCTCGACGAACTCTTCGAGGCGTTAACGTTGATTCAGACAAGAAAAATCGTCGAGTTCCCAGTGATTCTCATGGGGCGAGATTATTGGATGCCAAGTCTCACATTTCTCCATCAGATGGTCAGATATGCGACAATTAACCCTGAGGACATGAACCTGCTCTTTCTCACTGACTCAGTGGACGAGGCGGCGAAATATATTCAAGTGCATGCCATTGAGCGGTTCGGCCTGCACAAGCGCCGCGCGCCGCAACGGTCACGATTCCTGTGGGAATGAACCTCGCTTCAGCGAACTGTCGGAACATATTGTTAAGAAACTACGCATTCACCGCCAGACGCTTTTCAAACGCGGCAAGTTCATCTTCGAGGATGCTAAAGTACTTGGCTTGCGGATGATGAAAGACCAATGCCGATACTGACGCCTCAGGCTCCATCATAAAGCCTTCAGTCAGTTGTACGCCGATCGTGTCGGTTACCTGTAACAAATTGAAAAGTTTGGTCTGGTCCTCTAACCGCGGACAGGCAGGATAACCAAAGCTAACCCGCACCCCACGGTAGCGAGCTTTAAACCGCTCGCGCATAGTCAGGTCTACAGCATCTGGAAAGCCCCACATTTCCCGCAGCCGCTGATGCAACAACTCAGCAAATCCTTCGGCTCCCTCGATGGCGAGGGCTTGCAGCACATGCGATTGTAGATACTGCCCGGCTTGTTTGTAGCGTTCCGATAATTCGCGCACCCCATGCCCACATGTCACGGCGAATAACGCTACATAATCCATCTTGGCAGATTCACGCGGCGCTACAAAGTCGCTTAGACACAGGCCTTCGCCATGCGCTTGGCGAGGAAAAAGAAACGTTTCGATCACTTCTGTTCCTGCCGAGTTGTAGATCAGAATAGAGTCGCCGCTAGACTGCGTTGGAAAGAAGCGGTAGACTGCGCGGGCGCGCAACAGCCGTTTCGCAAGAATCTCCTCTTCGACTGCGCGCACCTGACGGTAAAGTTGTTCGGCTTTTTCGTCCCGCTGCTCCAGCAGGGTTTCCAGATTACCTTTCAGCCCTAAATGCTTACCGTACAGCATCGTGGGATTGATGTAGGCGAAAATTGCTTCGAGATCATAGTAATCAAGCACATGTGGCCGCAAATCGGGCGGCAAGGGAATCGGGTGCTCGTGTGTGATAGCAGATACTTGAGGCGTTACAGCCAGTGCTGCTTCCGCGGTCTCTATGGGTCTTCGTTCTTGCGCGGCCAAACGTTCCCGGTCTTTCGCTAGTCTCTCAATTAAAGCGGAGCGCCGATCCGCGTCCATGAGCTGGTTGGCTAAATCGAGCCCTTGCATGGCGTCATTCGCATAGCAGACAAGACCGTCATATTCTGGGGCGATCTTCGTTGCCGTGAAACGAGCTGTCAGTGCAGCCCCGCCCACCAGGATCGGGCAATTGATGTCAGCATTCTTCAGGTCTTGCACTGTGACCACCATTTGTTGGGCTGACTTTACCAGCAGTCCGGAGAGTCCAATGATATCAGGCGTGTGTTCACGATAGGCTTGAATCAATGTTTCAGGCGGCACCTTAATGCCAAGATTCACTACCCGATAGCCGTTGTTGCTCAGAATAATTTCGACCAGATTTTTA
>DATLYA010000179.1:0-3228 GCA_035575235.1 Candidatus Methylomirabilota bacterium | reverse complement strand
TAGACTAACCCCTGCGTAGCATTCGCTCCGAGAGAGACTGGGGCTATTGCCGACAATTATACTCATAAGGAGGAACTATGCAGGTTGAGATCGAAGGACGGAACACGGAAGTCCGGCAAAGCTGGCGCGACCTGATTGACCAGAAGCTCAAGAAGCTTGAGCACTTTCCGAACGAGATCACACGAGCCCGCGTCACTATCACTCATAACCCACATCACCACCTCGGCGACAATCAGGTGCAGGTCGTCTTAGCGGTGGCCGGGCAAACCCTGACAGTCAAGAAGAAAGGCGCGCAGATTCCAGCGGTCCTTCGTTCAGCCTTAACTGCGGCCGAGCGCGAGATAGAAACCTACCATCAACATCGCTTCAACCGCAAACGCGCAGTGAAGACTCCAACTCCGTATCCGACAGGAACGATCGCTCGCGTGTTGCGCACCAAAGGATACGGATATATTCAGACACCCGATGGACAGGTGTATTTCCATCGGGATGCCTTAGACGGGCTAACGTTTGATGATATCCACAAGGGCATGTCCGTCAGTTTTGAACTCACTAAAGGGAAGAATGGTCTAGAGGCAGCACGAGTATTTGCCGCCAGTAATGGTCGCTAATGTGGACTGCCGCCATAGTCGAGCACGGCGAACAGACAAAAGGCGGCGGTTTCTACTAATTCACCTACGGCTCCGAGAGTATCTCCGGTGACGCCGCCAAGCCGACGCGTACAGTAGCGGGTAAATCCGACGGTGAGTCCGCCAAGGAATAGGAAAAGCAAAGCAGTCCATAGCCCGGCAAAGAGAAAGCCGGCCACCAGCAACAGCAGGTGAACTATGAGAAGCGTGCGGAATTGCGTTCCGCGCACGAACATGGCCCCTAGTCCCTCTTCTCGTGCTGGAGGGGCGAGATACGCCATGACGACGCACGCCCAGCGCCCAAACATCGGACTCAAGAGAAGCGCTGGAGTCCGATGTCCATCGGTCAGAAGATCAAGCGCACGCAGCTTTGCCAACAGAACGCCAATAAGAGCCAGCGCCCCAAATGCGCCAATACGACTATCTTTCATAATCGCTAGACTCCGTTGTCGATCACCACTTCCCAAGAGCCCGTCGGCGCTGTCCGCCAATCCATCTAAGTGAAGACCCCGGCTGATGACGACTAGCACAATGACCAAGAAAATGTTCCTGAGAGCAGGTGGGACAATGGCGGATAAACCTTGGTCGAATCCCCAAACTACCAGGCCGATCAGGAGCCCGATCACGGGGAAAAAGGCGCCAGATCGACCAAGCGTTTCGTCATCAAACGGTAGGCTTTCCCGAACTCGGACGATGGTAAGAAATTGCAGTGCGACGATGAATGCAAGAAGCACGTGAAGAACGGGTCTATACCATGTCCGCTGTCTGGTGCAAGGAGAGTGTATGGCGCATGTGCATAACAATTCACTTAACACACGTGAGATTGGCGCGCCTGATGAACTTTGACGATCAACATCGGCACTCACTCTCTGGCAGCACAAGAGCTCTGCGCTGGAGAGGCACGGCGCGCCGCGCCCCTCCAAGAGTTGCGTACAGTACCGAACTTGACTGGCAAAATTCATTAGGGGCGCTTCTTGTGATCGCCTGCCGTCAAGCCGCCTCTAGCAGGGCGAATACAAGATTCCCTACCTTCTGCACGAAGCTGTAGGGTGCGCTTGGTCCCAGACGCGACTTGGCGTTTACTGTCAGGGGCAGGAGCCATATACTAATTGCACTCTCTTTATGTGAGGCATAGCGTGCCGAACGCCTGGTTGGAAAAAACCCTCTCTACGTTTACCCATGAGCTGCGACAGCTCCTGAAGGAGGATCTTATCGCGGTGGTGTTGTACGGCAGTGGGGCCGGCGCCAATTTTGTGCCAGACCTCTCCGATATTAACGTTGCGATTGTAGTAAAAACCGTATCGTTCGAGGTGTTGCAGAAATTGCAGCCTCGTATGGCCGCCTGGCATAAACAGCGCTTTGCCATGCCTCTCCTCCTTGATCAAGAGTTCCTCCAGCGGGCGCGCGATGTGTTCCCTATGGAGTTTCATGATATTCAGGAGCAGCACCGTCTGTTATGGGGTGAGGATGTCTTCCAGGATCTCTCTCTCGATTCACGGCATCTTCGGTTCCAGGCGGAACACGAGGCGCGCAGCAAGCTCTTGCGGCTGCGCGCGCTGTATGTAGAGCATGCGGACGACCTCCCCCGACTCCGAGCGCTGCTTGTTGATTCCAGCAAGACATTTCTCGTGCTTATGCGGCACTTGATCCGTTTGCACGGCCAGGCCGGAACGCCGGGGTATGAAGACGTGTTGCGGCGGTTTGAGCGTCATTTTACCGTGACGTTGCCCCGGATACAGCAACTTATTGAAATCCGCTCCGGACGGCGCCCCTGGCCGGGCGAGCCGCTCGCCGACTTCTTTCATGACTATCTGGCGGAAGTACAACAAATTGTGAGCGTCATCGACCGTCTCCCGCCGCATCCTTCTTCATCTCATGCGTAATTGGGGTCGGTTGCTTTTGAGCTGCTTCTTCGTCTTCGTCTGCTCCATATTCCTTGCCCTGGCGAGCGCAGAGGAGGTGCGCATTCCTCCTGCTCAAGGGCTTGTCTCCGATTTTGCTGGAGTCATTGACGCGGCGACGCGCCAGCAATTGTCCAACCTCTTACAAGAACTGAAAGAGAAAACCGGCGCGGAAATCGCGGTGGTGACGGTAGAAACCACCCAACCCCTGGATGCGTTTGAGTACGCGATGAAGGTTGCCGAAACGTGGAAACCTGGAGCAAAAGGCAAGGACAACGGGGTAGTGTTTTTGGTGGCGACGAAAGACCGCAAGATGTTCATCGCCACGGGGTACGGAGTGGAAGGCGTGCTGCCTGACGGCAAAGTCGGTGCGATTCAGGATGAATATATTGTGCCCGCCTTTAAGCAGGGCGACTATGCGCGCGGGATTCTCGCCGGAACGCGCGTGATGGCGAGCCTGATTGCGCAAGAGTATGGCGTGACGCTCACCGGCGTTCCTGCGTACTCGATTGGCTCGCGGCGCGGCGGACAGCAGGAGCTTGATCCGCGGCTGGCGCTGCTTTTGGCGTTTATTGCTCTTGCCGTGCTGCTTGCGGCCTTTACCGGCACGCGCCGTTCACGCTATACCCGCTTCGGGGGCGGTCGCTATTACAATGGCGGCTATCGCGGCGGGTTTGGCGGCGGGTTTGGCGGCGGGG
>DATLYA010000178.1:0-7963 GCA_035575235.1 Candidatus Methylomirabilota bacterium | reverse complement strand
ACTATGGACAGCGGCTACCGGCATGCACGCCCAGCAACTGACGCTGGACGTCATCGCGAACAACTTGGCAAACGTGCAAACCGGCGGGTTCAAACGCAGCCGGGTGGATTTTCAGGACCTGGTCTACCAAACCTTGCAAGTGTCGGGCATGGCGTCGGCGCAAAGCGCGGAAGTTCCAGCCGGCTTTCAGGTGGGACATGGGTCGCGCGCGGTCTCGACCCAACGTCTGTTTATTGAAGGCGACCTCCAGCCCACTGGCAATCCACTCGATGTCGCGATTGAAGGTGAAGGATTCTTTCAGGTCACGCAACCCAACGGGGAGCTCGCCTACACTCGCGCCGGCTCATTTAAGAAAGATAGTCAGGGGCGGCTGGTCACCCCAGAGGGGTTTTTGCTGAGTCCGGAAATTACTATTCCGGAGGATGCATTATCTGTAAACATCGGAGTCGACGGCACCGTATCAGTGCAACAGCCCGGGGTCGTACAGCCTCAGCAAGTGGGCGCCATTGAGCTCGTGCGTTTTGTCAATCCGGCCGGGTTAGAGAGCATCGGACGGAATCTGTTCCGTCCTACGCAATCTTCCGGCGACCCGACCCCTGGCGCACCAGGAACAGAGGGATTCGGCACCCTGCAACAATTCTTTCTTGAAGGCTCGAATGTCAGTGTCGTCGAGGAAATGGTCAACATGATCGCAGGGCAGCGGGCGTATGAAATCAATTCTCGTGCGATCCGCACCGCTGATGAGATGATGCAGACTGCCAATAATCTCGTCAGAGTGTAACCCAAAGGCTCAGAAGACCTGTGTGAGGCGGATGCTCAATCAAGCAAGATGATCAAAGTTGTAGCAGCCGGGGTGAGACATCGGTCAAGCGAGAGAAAACAAACGAAAGCGCAACGCATGAGATGCACCCATACTATAACAAATTGTTTTATTGCTCCGCTTGACGACCGGTTACCGGGCTGCAAAGCAACGGGCTCTCAAAGCGGTTTAACGGGAGGGGAAAGCCGGCTTCAGCCGGCGTTGTGGCGCCGCCTGGCTATGAGATGGCGGGGCAGAGGCTGCCTTGTCCTCCTTGCAGCGCTGTTGTGCTTCTGTCCCGCAGGTGTTGATGCAGAAGGAGAGCGCTTGCCTCTCTCAGGAGAGAGAGTGACAGAAACGCTGCGACGTTACGTGCTAGAGCAAAGCGCATGGCGACCAGAGCAGGTGGAGATTGTCCTACGCTCTTTCGCCCTTCCTCCTGTACCTGATGGTGAGATTGATCTTGTCATTCTCAAGCCGAACCATGGCGTCACTCCTGGGGTGCACCGATTCCTGCTCAGCGTGCGGGTCAATGGCCGAGAGGAAGCGCGGTTTTGGGTGGACGCGGAAGTGCGCGTGTTTGCGAATGTCATCGTCACTTCTCAGCCTTTGGCGCATTACGAACTTCTTTCTGCGGAGAAAGTGCGGGTGGAACGCCGCGACTTGGGCAGCCTGCCGCTGCAGCCGTTGATGTCGCTCGAAGAGCTTAATGGCAAACAAGCGGCGCGCCCCATAGAGGTGAATCAAGTCCTGACCGCAGCGATGGTTGAGCTGCCGCGTGTGATTCGTCGCGGAGGAGCGGTGACGCTGGTGTATGAGTCGGCAGGGCTTCGAGTGGAGACAACCGGGCGTGCGGCAGAGCCCGGACGAGTGGGCGACCGTATTCATGTGGAGAACCCTTCTTCAGGAAAAATTGTCGAAGGCCACATTCTCGACGAGAGAACGGTGAAGGTGAATTGATGAAGAGTAGTGATCAGTGCTCAGTTGTCGGTTACTGCCAGTCAAAAGTCAAAAGTCGAGGAAAGCGGTTGCCTGGCGCTTTCCGTTTTGCGTACGGCGTACTGCTTACGGCGTACTGCATGCTGAGCAGCAGCTGTGCGCAGCAAATGAAAGTCCGCTTCAATCCACAGCCCACGCAAGAAGAGTTGTCTCAAGAAGTGATGCGAGCCAGTCTAGCCGCGGTTCCCCGCGCCGCCTCTGGCCCCGTCTCCGCCGGCTCTCTGTGGCCGGCGGATGACCGGACTTTTTTCTATGGCGACCGTAAAGCCTACCGGGTGGGCGACGTCTTGACCGTGCGCGTATCGGAATCCGCCAAAGCCAGTAACGCAGCCGATACTGACTTGTCGCGCAAAACCGAGAATAAAGCGAAACTCACCGCGCTCCTGGGGCTCCAGGGGGCGTTAGCGAGCTCGGATCTCACGAATTTTCTTGATGTTACTTCTGACAGCAGTCATAAAGGGGCCGGCTCGACGACGCGAGAGGGGAAACTCACTGCCAGTATTACCACCGTGGTGAAACAGGTGCTGCCGAACGGCAATCTGATCATTCAGGGGACGCGCTCGGTGTTGGTGAATCACGAAGAACAATTTATGACGCTGACCGGCATCGTCCGTCCTGAAGACATTAACCGTGACAATACGGTCTCGTCCTCACAAATCGCTGACGCCCGTATTGTCTTCGGCGGTGTGGGAATTGTCGACGACAAGCAGCGCTCTGGCTGGGGAACGTGGGTGTTTGATTGGCTGTTTCCTTTTTAGGGGTTAGGGGTGGGAGACTGGGGGCCAGGGCTGACAAAGATGAGCGTTCCGCGTTCCGCATTCCGCATTCTGCATTTCCTTTGCCGGCTGCTGGCTGCTGGCTGCTGGCTACTCTTCTCCTCGTCCGCCGGGGCTGCGCGCATTAAAGACCTGGCGCAGGTCGAAGGGTTCCGCTCTAACCAACTCTTTGGCTATGGGTTGATTGTTGGTTTAGAAGGGACGGGTGATCGGCAAAAAACGGAATTCACCGTGCAGGCGCTGACAAACTTGCTGCAGGACTATCGCATACGCGTGCGTCCCGAGGATGTCCGAGTCAAGAATGTTGCCGCCGTGATGGTCACAGTGGAGGTTCCTCCGTATGCGCAACCTGGGGCACGGCTTGACGCCATTGCTTCCTCTATCGGGGACGCGCAGAGTCTCTCGGGAGGGACGCTGCTGCTCACGCCGCTGCGAGGTCCAGATGGGCAAGTGTACGCCGTAGCGCAAGGGCCTCTGAGCTTAGGCGGCGGTTTTAGCGCGAACGGCATCGGGGCGCGGATTACCAAGAACCATCAAACTGTTGGCCGTATCACGGGGGGCGCCCTGCTTGAACGCCCCATGCCGACGGAAGCCATTGCCCCTGATGGCGTGATGCGTATTCATCTCAGACAACCGGACTTCACCACGGCGCAACGGGTAGCTGAGGCTATTAACGCGGCGGTCCCGGATGCAGTTGCGCATCCGCAATCTCCGGGAGAAGTGACAGTTTCTTTACCCCCAGGCGCTCGTACTGATCCAGTTGCCTTCGTGGCGTCGCTGGAATCGCTCAATGTCGCGCCTGACACCGCCGCGCGTGTGGTGGTCAACGAACGGACCGGTACGGTGGTTATGGGGCAAGACGTACGACTCGCGCCTGTTGCTATAGCCCATGGTGGACTTCATATTACGATCAAGACTGAGTTAGGCGTATCGCAGCCTCAACCGTTTAGCAATGGGCAAACCGTTATCGTGCCGGATACGTCGATTGTCATCGAAGAACCGAAAGATCGACAACTGGTGGAAATCCCTGGCGGAAAAGGCGTCTCGCTCAAAGAGCTCGTGCTGGCGCTGAACAGCCTTGGCGTGACGCCGAGAGACCTGATTGCGGTATTTGAAGCGCTGAGGGAAGCTGGAGCCTTGCAGGCGGAACTCGTCATTATGTAAACTAGAGCAAGAAAAAGGCAGAAATCAGAAACCAAACGGTAACACTACAAAAGATCGTCTTATGCGTACGGATATCCAATATCCCACTGCTGCGGATGTAGGCAGGAATGCGCCAGTCTCTCGCTTCCAGTCTCTCGCTTCTGCGCGTGAGACGAAAAAGATAGCTGAGGAATTCGCCTCTCTGCTGCTGCTAGAGCTGTGGAAATCTATGCGCGCGACGCTGTCTTCGGAAGGGTTGGATGGGAATAACTCCGCAGCGCGTGATCATTACTTATCTCTCGCGGATATCGAAGTGACTCGGTCTCTTGTGAAACGCGATGATATGGGACTGACCAGGTTTCTGGAACGGGCGCTCCGTCCTGTGCTCACGCAGAGTGCGGAGGAGCCAACCTCGTGAACGGGTCTGTTGCCTGTGCCTGTCGCTGCATCAACCGCGGTCTTAAAGGAAAGGTGAGGACCGACCGATGAGGAAGCATGAAGCGACAGGCTTACGAGCCTGACAAAGGCAAACCATCTGAAAAGATGGGACGCAAAGCTACTGGCCTAAGTCCTGAATACTCACAGGATATGGTCGCAGGGTCGCCGGGCGAGCACAGCGCTTCCTTCAAGCTGTGTTTCGCAACTATGCTTGGAGGAGGTGTCAAATGAGTTCTTAGTAAGGAGTAGGATCATGAAAATCGCCGATAAAGGACCCGTCGATGTGAACGTCTCCCAATTAGTGCGTGGGGACTCTGCGGTCTCAGCAGTGCGCGGCAAAGGCGACAAGCGCCACGTTGAGCAAACCGACGATGCTGCGCAGGTGTCGATCTCCACTGAGGCGCGCAAATTACAAAAAGTTGCGGCGCTGGCCGAGCGAGGTGATGAGATGCGCACGGAGAAGCTCCGGCAACTCAAAGCACAAATCGAGAATGGCGCGTATCACGTTGAAGCACTGGATGTGGCCAGGTCCATCGCTCGGCATGAACTCTCTCGACTGTTGGGGAAAGCGTGATGACAGCGCTCACGGAGTTGATAGCCGTGCTTGAGAACGAGGTGCGGTTGGGAGAGCGGCTGCTGCAAAACCTGGCCGCGCAAAAAGACGCTATTCTAGCATGGGATTCCTCGGCGCTGCTCGAGCACGTCGAAGAGAAAGAACACCTTGTCCGCAAGCTGGCGGAGATGGAAGGACAGCGGCAAGAGGCCATACGCCGTCTTCTCACTGCACACGGTCTGCCAGGAGAAGACGGCGCTCCCGCTCTGAAATCCCTGTTGGCGCAACTGCCCCCTACCCCATACAAAGCGATGCTTGACCTCCTTCAGCAACGCAGTTGGCGCATTTACAGCCGTTTGCGAGCCGCTGAGAGACAGCTCTCTGGTTTGATGGGCGCCTTATTGAATCATATTGGTGAAGCGCTTGGTTTATTAACGACTCCATCGCAGATCCCGCTCTATGCGGGGAACGGCGCTCTTGCTGCATCACGACCGGACCCTGGGTTCGTACAGGAGAAGGTGTAATGTCTATTCTGTCTGTTCTCCAGATCGGGGCAGGGGCGATGTTGGCTCAGCAGCAAGCTCTGCAAACAACCGGGCACAACATTGCCAATGTTGATACCCCAGGCTACGCGCGGCAGCGGGTGAACCTGGCTGCCGCCTATCCCAGCCCTCAAGGCGCCTATTTTCTTGGGCTGGGGGTAAACCCGACTGGAGTCACCGGCATTGTCGACAGTTTCATGGAGGCGCAGTTAGTGAGCCTCAAAACGGGCCTTGGGTTCTCCGAAGCGGAGCAACGGGCGCTGTCGAGTGTCGCCGATGCGTTGCCGGTTACAGAAGAGCAAGGCATTGGACCTGCGTTGGAAGGATTTTGGAACGCCCTATCAGAGCTAGCGAATAATCCTGCCGGGCAAGCGGAACGCGCCAACCTTATTGGCCGCGCCCGCACGCTTGGCGATATGTTCCGCCAAACTCGCGCGGCCTTGGTGGACGTGCAGAACCATCTCGATAAAGATCTCGATGCCGCTGTCCGCCGTGTGAATACGATTTTGCCGCAAATCGCTGCGCTGAACCAAAAGATCACTGAGGGAGAGGTTGGCGGACAGCGCGCGAATGATTTTCGCGATCAACGCCAAATGCTGTTGCAAGAACTGGCGCAGCTGACCGGAGCAACCGCGCATGAGGAGAGCAACGGCCAACTCACCGTGCAGGTTGATGGCGTGCTGCTCGTGGCTGGACAGACCGCTGCTGCACTCGATGCCAGCCAATTGAATCCCACCGGCTTTCGCATGGTGAAATATGTCAACCCCCAGGGCGCTTCCTATGACGCAACCGCGATACTCACGAAGGGTGAAATTGGTGGGCTCATTACGGCGCGGGACGCAACGGTCGCGGGATTTATCAACCGGTTGGACACCGTTGCAAAAACACTGGTCGACGCAGTGAATGCGCAACACGCGCAAGGGTTTGATGTAAACGGCGCTGCTGGGGGAAACTTCTTTGCGCCGATTGCCGCAACGACGGGAGCTGCAGGCGTCGTGCAGGTGGACAGCGCGGTATTGGCTGACCCGCGTTTGATCGCCGCCGCGCAGGATGCAAACAGCGCGCCTGGCGATAATCGCAATGCGCGCGCGTTAGCCAGTCTACGGACGTCCTCACAGGCGGCGCTGGGCGGCGCCACATTTAAGGATTATTTCATCCGGTTGATCAGCGACGTCGGCCAGCAAGTGCAAACCAGTCAAGATACGCACGCGTTTCAGCAAGCGCTGGTCGACCAGATGCAGCAGCGGCGGGAATCCCTCTCTGGCGTTAATATTGATGAGGAAGTGAGTAATCTCATCAAATTTCAGCGCGCCTTTCAGGCGGCGTCTCGTTTGATTTCCGTTGGCGACGAGATGTATGAGACAATAGTCAATATCCTCCGCTAACACGACAGCGTATGCGAGTGACGAATCAAATTCTCTTTCAGCAGACCCAAGCTGCAATTCAAAAGAGCAACCAACGCCTGGCGGATTTGCAAGAAGCGGTCGCTACAGGTAAGCGGATTAATCACTTTGGTGATGATCCGATCGGCGCGGTGCGCGCGCTGGATCTGCGGGTATTTGAAGCCTCGCTTGACCAATACGGCAAAAATATCAACGCCGGGCTGCCGTTCCTTGAACAGACCGATTCTGTGCTTGGTGATGTGACTGAGGTGCTGGGTCGCGCCAAGGAACTGGCGTTACAGTTTGCTAACGACAGCAACAACGCGCAGGACCGCGCCATTGGCGCAGCCGAAATCCAGCAACTGTTTGAGCGCATGGTGGGGCTGGCCAATAGTCAAATAGAAGGCCGTTATTTGTTCGGCGGCTTCAAAAACGGCTCGGCTCCGTTTTCCTCCACGGGCGCCTACCTCGGAGATAATGGTGAGATTGCGATGCAAACAGACGCCTCCTCCACGGTCATTACCAATTTGCCCGGGAACAAAGTGTTCCAGGGCGCTGGCGTCCCGGGCGGCGTTGGCGTGCTGGATATTCTACACGATTTGAAAGAGGTGCTTGAAGGCGATGGGAGCGGCGCAACGCCGTTATCGCTCAGTCTTGGCGTGAATTTGGACGCTGCAGCGACGACTCCGGGAAGTCCGTTTCCCGCCGGACCTGATGATACACTGGCAAACTGGCAGACAGGCGGAAACTTCTCGACGTCAGTCACGTTGTTTGACTCGACGGGCGTTGCGCATGATTTGCAGTTTGTGTTCCGCAAGACTGGCGCGTTCACGTGGGATTACCGCGTGCTCGCAAAACGCAACGAATTGGATGCGAGCGCGCCGTCCAGTACGGATTGGCGGGCGGTAAGCAGTGGGACGCTGGCGTTTGACGGCGGCGGCGCATTTGACGCCGTCGGCAGTACGGTTAATGCGATTGGTCCGCTGGCCTGGGTGAATGGTTCCGCAAGTCAAACGATTGCGGCGTCGAACCTGAGCTTTGTCGGGTCAACTCAACGCAGCGAACCCTCCGCTGTTTTGACCCTGGCGCAGACCAACGCCGCAAGCTTTGCTACGGAAATTGGCCGGTTAGACGCTGCTATCGAACACATCGCTGGCCTGCGCGCAGAGGTGGGCGCGCGAGTCAACACGGCAAACACGGCAAAGGAAAGTGTGGGGGTGTTGCACATGCAGACACAAATTCGACGCGGCGAAATTGAAGGCGCCGACGTCTATGCAATCTATTCAGACTTCTCCCGCGCCATGAGCGCGTTTCAAGCCGCGCTCCAATCT
>DATLYA010000177.1:0-9457 GCA_035575235.1 Candidatus Methylomirabilota bacterium | reverse complement strand
CGTCAACCCTGTGTCAGTCACTGATAGCGAAGCCACGATTCTGGCCCGGGAAGTGGCAAAACGCATTGAAAACCAGCTGACGTATCCGGGACAGATAAAAGTCACAGTCATTCGTGAAACCCGGGCAACGGAGTTCGCACGATAACGACAGTAGTCCTGAGTACTGAGGAATGAGTCCTGAGTAACAGGCGTTAGAGTTTCTCGCAGTACTCAGAACTCGGCGCTCAGAACTGCAATGGCGTGTCAGATAAGGAAATAGAGGAATTCATGCCACCTTCGATCGATGAGCAGCTCCGTGAGATGCAGCGCGGAGTGGTAGATATTATTCCGCTTGAAGAATTAAAGCGGAAGCTGGAAACGGGCAGACCCTTACGGGTGAAATTGGGTCTTGATCCTTCCGCTCCTGATCTGCACCTCGGGCACACCGTCGTTCTCACTAAACTGCGCCAGTTTCAACAACTTGGGCATACGGTCATCTTTCTGATTGGCGACTTCACCGGCATGATTGGCGACCCTACCGGCAGATCTGAGACGCGGAAGCCTCTCACCCGTGAACAAATCAAGGCGAATGCTGACACGTATACCAGTCAAGCGTTCAAAATTCTTGATCCTGAGCGGACGGAAATTCGTTTCAACTCGGAATGGATGGAGGCAATGTCTCCAGCGGAGATGATCCGTCTGTGTAGTCATTACACCGTGGCGCGACTGCTTGAGCGGGACGATTTCGCCAGGCGGTTTCGTGAGAATACTCCTATTCATGTACATGAGCTGTTGTATCCACTCGTGCAGGGGTACGATTCGGTGGTCTTGCGGGCGGATGTCGAAATTGGCGGGACAGATCAACGGTTCAATTTGCTTGTTGGTCGTGAGTTGCAGCGTACTTATGGGCAAGAACCACAAGTGATCCTGACTATGCCGCTGCTTGAAGGCACGGACGGCGTGCAGAAGATGAGCAAGTCGCTGGGCAATTATATTGGCATCACTGAGTCTCCAGCAGAGATCTACGGCAAAGTGATGTCAATCTCTGACACGCTCATGCTGAAATACTACGAACTGCTCAGTGCGGTCGACAGCGCTCGCGTGGAAGCGATCAAGCGAGGCGAGGTGCACCCAATGGACGCGAAACAACAGCTTGCTGCTGAGCTGGTGGCGCGTTTTCATGGACAGGCTGAGGCAGAGAAGGCGGCGGCGGATTTTGCACAACGCTTTCAACGGCGAGAGTTGCCTGCAGAGATTGACACCTTTTCGTGGGCCGGACAAGAGAAGTCGGTCTGGATTTGTCATTTGGTGAAGGAGACTGGACTCGCCAGATCGACTAGTGAAGCGCGCCGCCTCATCATGCAAGGCGGGGTGCGTCTCGACGGTGAAAAAATAGAAGACGCCGATTGGCAGGTGCCTGCGGAAGGGGAAAAAATTCTCCAGGTCGGCCGCCGCCGTATTATCAAGGTGACTTTTGGCCAAGCCTTTGCATCTTCCTGACATGGCTCATCGTGTTCGGTCCTTTCCACCGTCTGACGGTCCTGCGGATACTGACTATCGGTGCGGGTTTGTCGTGCTTAGCGGACGCCCCAATGTTGGAAAGTCCACGCTCTTAAACGCGTTAGTTGGAGCGAAGGTAGCCATCGTCTCGCCCAAGCCGCAGACGACCCGGACGCGTCTGTTGGGCATCAGGACGCTGCCGCAGGCTCAGCTGATTTTTGTCGACACGCCCGGTATCCATCGGCATGAGGGCTCACTGCTGAATAAGCGCATGGTTGCAACTGCGCTCGCAACTCTACAAGACACCGATGTCATCGTGTTCCTTATTGATGCGCAGAAAGGCGTCGCGCCAGAGGATGAAGAAATAGCCCGACGGCTTGTGACGCTCGTCGCTCCGACCATTGTCGCTGTCAACAAGATCGATCTTGTGGCGAAAACTGCGCTGCTACCGCTCCTCGAGCGGTTGGCGGCGTTGTTGCCGGAGCGGGAGCTCGTGCCGGTCAGCGCGTTGACCGGAGAAAATACGCAAGAATTGCTCAACCTCATTGTTGCGTCGTTGCCGAGAGGACCTGCCTTATATCCCAGCGACGAGCTGACGGATCAAAGCGAGCGTGTCATCGCCCAGGAAATCATTCGGGAACAACTCTTTCTGCATACGCATCAAGAGGTGCCGTATGCGACGGCGGTCGTGGTCGAAGAATTCCGCGAGCGGAAAGAGAAGCCATTGCTGGTCATCCGGGCCGTGGTGTACGTAGAGCGGACATCGCAACGAGCGATTATCATTGGCGAGCGCGGCGCTCGCCTGAAAACTATTGGTCAGCGAGCGCGAGAGCAACTGGAAGCGTTTTTCGGCTGCAAAGTGTTCCTTGAGTTGTTTGTCAAAGTTGTGAAAGGATGGACGAATAGTCCGGGGATCTTAAGCGAATTGGGGTTGTAGCGTGAGCAGTGGAGCGGCAAAGCATTGGCTGATGATCATAGGCGTGGCGTTGTTTCCGCTGCAGTGGCTGCTCTTACATTTTTCCGGGGCGCCTCTTGCGCCACAGTGGGAAGCGTTATCTTCCGGACTCTCCATTTTCGGCGCGGCCTTCTTGTTATCATGGGCGGCGGAACTGGCGCAGCTCGATATCCCGCAGGCGTTGGCGCTGGCGTTTCTGGCGTTGATCGCCGTGTTGCCTGAGTATGCGGTGGATATCTACTTTGCCTGGGAAGCGGGAAAGAACCCGGCTTATATCGCCTACGCCACGGCCAATATGACTGGCGCTAATCGACTGCTCATTGGAGTAGGGTGGGCAACTGTCATGGTGGCCTGCTGGCTGAAGACCGGCATTCGTAGCGTCAAGCTTGACAAAAGTCGGCGGCTGGAAGTGATCTCTCTGACCTGCTCGACTATATATTCGTTCATCCTGCCGTTGAAGGACACGATTTCCCTGTTTGATGCTGTCGTCCTTGTCTCCATGTTTATTGTCTATATGCGGGCTGCATCGAAGGCCCATATGGTTGAGCCGGAGTTGGAAGGACCGCCGGAGACGATCGCACTCTTTCAGGTTGGTGTGCGACGGGTCATTACACTCTTGATGTTTGCCTATGCAGGACTTGCGATCTTTACGGCGGCGGAGCCGTTTGCGGAAGGGCTTATCGCGTCGGGGAAGACCCTGGGCATTGAAGAATTTATCCTCGTGCAATGGTTGGCGCCGCTCGCGTCGGAGTCACCGGAGTTTATCGTGGCTATCTTATTCGCGCTGCGTGGCAACCCACAAGCTGGTATCGGAACGCTGGTGTCCTCGACCGTGAACCAATGGACTCTGTTGGTTGGGATGCTGCCAATCGCGTACTGTTTGTCAGGGGGGCACTTCAATCCCATGGTGATGGATGCCCGTCAACAAGCCGAAGTCTTGCTGACCTCGGCGCATTCGGCCTTTGCCCTGACGGTGATCGCTAATTTCTCCTTTTCGATCATCGAAGCGTTGATTTTGCTGGGGCTATTCCTCGTGCAACTGGTCTTCCCCTCGCCGGAAGTCCGCTTCGCCTATGCCTTTGTGTATTTGGCGTTAGCGGCAAGCCTGGCGTTTTCCACGCGCGCAACTCGGGTGTCGCTGCTCGCCGCCATGCCGCGCCGCGTGCGCCGATCGATACGCACGCGGCCTGCTCGCCCGGCGCGGCGCGGCGTTCAACGTCGGGCAACGGGGTGAGGCTATCAGGACAGAAACGTATCTCCCGGCGTAGTGCTCTCCGGCTGAGCCGCCGCCGGCACAAAGCGGCAAAGTTACCCGCTGCGTGAATGAGAGCGGAGACGCGATGGCGCATCTGTTGTGGCTGTTTTCCCTTTTCCTGCTTTTTCCACAAGCGACCTGGGCTTTGACTGTTACTGAAATTCAACAGAACCCGACGCTATTCGATCAGCAATCGGTGACGGTAACAGGAGAAGCCGCGAACGTAGTGACGCGCTACGGCGAAGCGACATATACTACGTTTGATCTTGTTGATAAAAAAGGCGCTGCGGTTTCTGTGTTGGTGTCGAAAACGCCGCATTGCAAGCAAGGGGAAATGTGCCGTATCAGCGGCTTATTCGTTGCTGAAAAAAACATGATCCTACCAGAGAAGATCGAGAAAATTGCCGAGGGCTCCTACAAGACGGCAGGAGTGTTGTTTCGGCAGAGAAGAAACACTCCTTCTGTCCCAGGAGGCCGAGCGTTTCGCGGATTCTATATTCCGCAGTAGTTGGCTGTTGAACACTGTCTCTCTGGGGTCCGTCTAACGCCTGTAGGAGAAAGACTATGAGTAAGATGATGTGTCGAAGAAAATCACTGCAAACCTGGGGAAGCGTGTTGCTTGGGTGCTGTCTCCTGGGATGGGTGAGTGTGGCGAACGCGCGCGTAGGTGGCGGGAGTTCCTTTGGCAATCGCGGCTCCCGCAGCTATGCGGCGCCGGCAAGGCCATCCTCGCCGGCGCCGGGCGGCATGTTTGGCGGCCGCGACAATTTCTCATCCCCCTATGCCCGGCCCCCTGCGCCCAGAACGAACGAACCCTTCTCTCGCTCCAATCCTTATTCCCAGCCTTCTCCGTTCGGCGGTTTTTGGCGCGGCCTTGCCGGCGGATTCGTTGGCGGGTTGGTGGGAAGCCTCCTCTTTCGCTCGCTCGGGTTTGCCGGCTATGGACCGTATGCTGGCGGATGGGGCGGTCCAGGGTTGTTTGATATTCTCTTGCTCGCGCTCCTGGGATATGCCGCCTATCGTTGGCTTTCCCGGCGTTCACAACTCGCATACGACGCTAATGCTGGAACGCAATGGTCGCCGCGAACCTATCAGCCTGAGTGGTCCGCCGAGCGCTCACTGCCGCAAGAGCCTGAACTAAGCCATCCCCGCATACAAGAAAAAGAGCTTGATCGTGGTGTTGATCAACTCCGCCTGCTGGATCCGAATTTTGATCCGCGGCAGTTTTGTGATCAGGCCATGGACTTCTTCTTCAAGCTGCAGGCGGCATGGTCCGTGCGCGATCTCCGCTCCTTGCGCTCTTCACTCACCGATGAACTTGCCGCCAGATTGCAGAACGATATCGATCGGCTGCAGCGTGAACAACTGATCAATCATGTCGAAAACATTGCCGTCCGCGCCTGTGAGATTACCGAAGCGTGGCAAGAGAACGGACAAGATTTCGTCACGGTCTATTTCTACGCCAACTGCCTTGACTACGACACCAATGAAATTACCGGCGCTGTGGTGCGCGGCAGCAAAACAGAGCCTACGAAATTTGAAGAGTTCTGGACTTTCACCCGTCCAGCTGGTGCTGGTGCATGGAAGCTATCGGCGATCACGCAGGCGTAAAGCGATTGGCGCTTGATAGCACTGAGGGTGGGATGATTAAGGGAGAAATTATGTTTTGTCGCTTGCGGTAAGGAGTTTCCCTAAGCAGATTACAGATCTTCTGGGGCGCGGGCGCCGCGCCCCAAACCTGTCTATTGCCAGAAGTTAGCCGAGCAGCACCTCTTTGGCGTGAATGGTGTCGAGATATTCGCGTACGGCTTGGATCTTATTGTCCCGCACTTCAATGAGGAAATGATATTGATTGTTATAAACTTTGCCGTTTGCGTGTTCACCATAGGATTCAGCCTCGACCGCAACGCGGTCGCCTTCAGCGGTAATGCCCTGTGGGGTGAGGCGCAACCCTTTTGGCATCGCCGCGCCAATTCCCTGGAGCAACTGGGTAAACTCAGCTTTGCTCTTCGTCCCGGCAAGAGCGAAGGTCTCTGGTCTGCCCATAACTGTCCAGGTAGCGTTATCCGCCATTAAAGCAAGGGCTTCCGCTGCTTTCCCAGTGGAGAAGTTCTCGAAAAAGCTGAGAACGATCTTCTTGTTGTCTTCTGCGCTCATGAGTGACCTCCTTTGGAGACATAGCTCCCTGTCTTATAGTCCAGTTCTGCACGTCTTTGCAAGCAAATCTCTGCCTGTAGCCGTTTGTTACCACTTCGCAATGGTGACTGCGCCCTCCGACGCTGAGGAAACTGACGCCGCGTATTTCGCCATCACGCCCCAGGTGTACCGCGGCGCCGGCGCTTTCCAGGACGCTAAGCGTTCTTGAATCTGGGTCTCGGTTAATTCGACATGCAGTTGACGGTTCTTGATATCGAAGACAATCATGTCGCCTTCGCGCAACGCGGCGATCGGTCCGCCGACGTAGGCTTCCGGCGCTACGTGCCCAGCCATCAACCCTCTTGTCGCGCCGCTGAAGCGCCCATCGGTCAACAACGCGACTGATTCGCCTAAGCCTTCGCCGACCAGTGCGGCCGTCACGCCGAGCATCTCACGCATGCCCGGTCCGCCTTTCGGCCCTTCATAACGGATGACGACCACGTCGCCGGCTTTGATCTCACGCCGGGTGACGGCGGCCATGGCGTCTTCTTCGCGGTCGAACACTCGCGCCGGGCCACGCTGATAGAGCCGCTCGTGTCCGGCCATTTTCACGACACAACCTTCGGGCGCGAGGTTGCCTTTGAGAATCACGAGACCACCGGTAGGTTTGAGGGGATTCACTAATGGACGGATCACAGCTTGTCCTGGGGTTTCCACGGCTTTAGCGGCTTCAGCGGCGAGCGTGGCGCCACTTGCCGTCAACTGACTACCGTCCACCAGTCCGCCCTGCACCAGGCGTTGAGCAATGAGTTGGATACCGCCAGCGCGGTCCACATCAACCGCCACATAGCGGCCTCCTGGTTTCAGGTCAGCAATAAGCGGCGTGCGCTCACTAATGGTGTCAAAATCGTCGATTGTAAGAGGAACTCCCACTTCCCGCGCCAACGCTAAAAGATGCAGGACAGCATTGGTCGACCCCCCGGTGGCGGCGACACAGGCGATGGCGTTTTCAAAGGCTTTACGGGTGAGAATGTCTCTCGGACGGAGGTTGTTGCGCAGCAGGTCCATGACGAGGTGACCGCAGCGCACCGCCACTTCATCTTTCCGCTGGTCAGTCGCCGGCACGCTGCCTGTGCCGACTGGGGCTAAACCAAGAAACTCCATCACCGTCGCCATCGTGTTGGCGGTGTACTGCCCGCCGCACGCTCCTGCTCCCGGACAGGCGTTATCTTCGACTTGCTTGAGGTCCGCATCACTCAGGCGGCCTGCAGCGTGCGCTCCTACCGCCTCAAAAACGTCTTGAATCGTGATGTCTTTGTTTTGGAAACGCCCGGGCGCGATGGAGCCGCTGTACAGAATCAGTCCAGGGACATTGAGGCGCGCCAACGCCATGGCGCCGGCGGGAATGGTTTTGTCACAGCCCACGATGACGACTAAGGCGTCAAACATATACCCTCGGCCACACAACTCAATGGAATCAGCGATCACTTCGCGGCTGATGAGCGAGGTCTTCATGCCCTCTGTGCCCATGGTGACGCCGTCACTGATCGAGATGGTGTTGAGTTCCATCGGCGTGCCGCCCGTTGCGCGGATGCCCTCTTTCACCTTTTGCGCCAGCCGCCGCTGATTGAAATTGCACGGCATGGTTTCGATCCACATGTGAGCGACCCCTACCAGCGGTTTCGCCAGATCTTCATCCGTAAAGCCAATGCCTTTGAGCATTGAGCGCGCCGGGGCGCGGTCCCGTCCGTCGGTAATGTGATAACTCCAGTGTTTTGGATTAAACGCCATGACCGCCTCCTTCGTCAGATAAGTCGTTTGCTCCTTCTTCTCGGGTTCTATACTCCGCTCCACGCCAGAAACCAAGCCAGCCGCGGTCTGCTGCTCGTGTTCCTCTTGACAGAGAAAGGGGTATACGAAACTCTGGAGTTCAAAATCTACACCCATCAATAAAAAGAAGGAGTCATGCTGATGAGGCTAATGCCAAAGACGACGCGCACCTCGTATACGGGCGTGATCGACGCTGATGGTTACATTAATGAACCCCATGATTTATGGGAGAGATACATCGATCCACAATTCCGCGACCGCGCGATTCGCATTGGGACAGACCCGGACGGCAGCGAGCGGTTATATATCGACGGCAAGCCTTCGCGGTATTTCGATGCCGAGATTCTTGCCCGCGGCCGTAGCATGGGATCAACCTTTGAAGAGCGCGAGGCGCGCGCAAAAGTACCCTACAAAGACAGCATTCCGTTTGGCGGTAATGATCCCAAAGAGCGTTTACGGCTCCTTGATATGGAAGGTCTCGACAAGGCGCTGATCTATCCCACGTTGTCGCTGGAGTGGGAAACCGAGGTGGAAGATCCTGATTTAGCGATGGCGTATTGCCGTGCCTACAATCGCTGGGTGGTGGATTTCTGCGCCGACTCCAAGGGCCGCCTTGTGCCAATCGCACATATTGCCCTCGTCGATGGACGCGCCGCCGCGCAAGAACTTGAGCGGGCGGCAAAGGACGGCTGCAGGGGCGTGTTCGTAGCGCCGTACACCATTACGGATAAAGCCCACGCGCACCCCGACCACGATCCGTTTTGGGCTGCTGCGCAGGCGCTCGGCCTGCCCGTCGCGATTCATCCCGTGGCCGAACCGCCGAAGCGGCGCGTGTATCAGCGGTTCCGTGAGATGGCCAAATGGGGTGAGTGGTGGTACGACGTCCTGGGCGGGCAGGGGCCGCAACAGGCGTTTTTGGCGCTCTTCCAGTACGGTCTCTTCGATCGTTTCCCGCAGGTGAAAGTCGTCATGTTAGAATCTGGCGCCGGGTGGATTGGCCATATGCTCGACCGCATGGATGCCGCTTGGGAGACGGCGCTGGGGAAAAGCGTGCCGCTCAAAGAACGGCCAAGTTTTTATTTTCAGCGGCACTGTTGGATCTCGGCGGACCCTGATGAGAAGGCCCTTGCCTATATCATTGAATATGTCGGCAAAGACAAATTTTTCTGGGCGACGGATTACCCGCATGATGATCATACGCAAGGCTATATCGCGGCGTTAGAGAATCTTGTGGCGCGGTTGTCCGAGCCCGCACGACGCGGCATTCTCGGAGAGAACGTGGCGCGGGTGTATAACCTGAACTGACGATTGCGGAATAGGGGGGAAGATCTTTCTGGGCAGAGCCCGACGGCGAGAACTGGGGAAATTCATCCTCGATTTGGAAAAATGGATCTTTGGTGGAACGGTTGTCACTACAACTCTTCTCGGCAGCTGAATTGCGCTTTGCCTTAATGACCCCTTAAATTCTTCGTCTTAAATTTTTCAACTCAACACTCGGGACTCAGCACTCGGAACTCATAAACAAGGAGCGCACCATGTCGACGTTACCGTATCTCAACCATAACAACATTATCGACGCGGACGGTCACATTTTGGAGCCGCCAGACCTCTGGGAGAAATATATTGATCCTCAGTACCGTGACAAAGCCATTCGCGTGCGAGTCAATAGCGAAGGCGAGGAATACCTGGAAATTGAAGGCCATCCTTCAAAGTTCTTCAATATCAAAACGTTTACGCTCTTGGGCAGTATGGGCCGCAGCGCTGAGGAAATGACCGCCCTGATGAGAGAGAAAAATTATGTC
>DATLYA010000176.1:0-3919 GCA_035575235.1 Candidatus Methylomirabilota bacterium | reverse complement strand
TTCATGCGGCCGAAGGCTTGAGCGTCAATCATGCGGCGCGTGCTCTCATTCAAAGGCACATGCAGGCTCACGACGTCGGCGGTCGCGAGCAGCGTGTCGAGCGGCACATACTGGACGCCCAACGCTCCTTCCTCCTGAGGGTTCCTGCGAACGGCGTCATAGTAGATCACCTGAGCGTCAAAAGCTTTCACACGACGGGCCACCTGCCAGCCGATATTGCCCAGCCCCACCAGACCGACCGTTTTGCCTTCCAGTTCATAGATGTCTACAGTGCGCGGGATGCCTTGATGCCACCGGCCACTGACCACGTTCTGGTGAAACGCTACGAGCTTGCGATAGACCGCCAACATGAGCATGATGGCGTGCTCGGCCACCGCTACAGAGTTAGCACCGCCGTTCGAGCAGATAGGGATGCGCGCCTTGCGCGCTCCCGCGATGTTGATGTAGTCGTAGCCAGCGCTCAGCACCTGGACCAGCTTGAGACGCTTCGCCTCCAGATAGGCTTCGTCCGGTAGGAAGCGAGGAAAGCCCAACAGATACTCGGCGTCGCGCATCGCTGCAGCGATCTCCGCGACGCTAGCGTTGGGCGGCAGCATGTGCAGCGTAAAACCTGCAGGCTTCATCTGTCGCGCCTGCGCAAGAATGTCCGGCGGCATCTCAATCCCTTGGGCAAAGACGATGGTCTGCTCTGCCATGGCCCCCTCCTTTTTCCGTCTCGCTTTTGTTCCGACGTCCTCGCTGCCGATTGGCGGCCTCAGCTTCGCAACTGCTTGAAGCATTGTCAAGTTAAGCCATGGTGCAACCACACACCACAGCATTGGCCCACCAGAGTTGTCACCCTGAACCCTGCGGCTGCGCTCAGGATAAACTCCGTGAAGGCTCTCATCGGGAGATGCTTTGCTGCGTTCAGAATGGCCTGGCCGGGTAGTCGCTCCGCAACGGGTAAGAGTACAATGCCTCTGGGTTCAACTTCATCCATGCGTCTCTCTTGCGACAAAACTATGATTACCAGGTATGATTGTATGCTATCTCTCCGAGAGGGCGAACCATGCGAGATTTTGCAACCCTTGGCAAACGCAAAGCTGTGCTGGGTATGATTCACCTGCAACCGCTGCCCGGCACGCTGTTTTATAGGGAAGGCAGCTTTCACCAGATCCTTGATACGGCCGTGCAATCGGCGCGCGCCCTCTACGATGGAGGGGCGGACGGCTGTCTGGTGCAGACAGTAGATCGTATCTACAGTGTAAAAGATGAATCCGACCCGGCGCGTACGACCGCCATAGGCTTAATCGTGCACGCCATCGCCCAGGTGACGGGCGAAGAGTTCCAAATCGGGGTGCAATTGATGCGAAACGCGCTGAAAGCTTCGTTGGCGGTGGCAAAGGTCGCAGGGGGAACCTTTATTCGCGCCGGCGCGCTGGTGGGGATGACTCTCACTGCGCACGGCATGGTCGAAGCCAATCCGCTCGATGTGATGGAGTATCGCCACAAGATTAACGCCTGGAACATCAAAGTCATCGCCGAAGTGGACTCGATGCACTTCAAATGGTTTGGTGAAGCCAAACCCACGGCGGAGGTGGCGCGCAGCGCAAAACATGTCGGGGCGGACGCCGTGTCGTTGGGCGATCCCAATGAGAGTAAGACGCTGGAGATGATCGCCTCGGTGCGGAAAGCTGCGCCGGAACTGCCCATTATTCTGGCGGGCTACACCAACCACGACAACGCCGCGCGGTTGTTGGCGGCGGCGGACGGGGCGTTTGTGGGGACTTGTCTGGAACGCGGCGGTTGGGGCGGACAAATTGATGTCGAGCGAGTGAAGGCGTATGTCGACCTCGTGCGCAGGCTGGAACGATAAAATATTTGAAAGGATACGATGATGGAGCCGCTCAAGCCGGAGGTGATGATCCGACAAGTTGAAGCGCTAGCGAGCGATGTCCGTGAATTGATGCGCCCCTTTGCGCAACCGATCCGTACGGTCTTCACTCCGTCGGAATGGAGAATGGTCAACAAAGTGTACCTGACGGGCGACGGCGATTCCTACCACGCCTCGTGCGCCGCCGAACTGGCCTTCGAGGCGATTGCCGATGTTTCCTGCGAACCGATGAGCGCGCAACGCTTTCTTGATTATGGCGCAGCCTGGATGCGCCCGACCGCGCCGCATCAGACCCTGGTGATTGCAACCTCCGCTTCGGGCGGCACAAAGCGTGTGGCGCAAGCCATCGAACGCGCCAAAGAACATGGCGCATTGACTGTCGCTCTCACCGGCACGCCCAACAGTGCGGTGAGGCAGGTAGCTGATCGCACCATTGTGGTCGAATTGCCGCACAACGAACGGTCCCCAGGGATTCGCACCTACCAGGCCAGCCTGCTGGGACTGTTGCTGGTCGCCATTCAGTTAGGCGAAATGCAAAACCAATATCCCCAAGAACAAGCCAACAGCTTACGCCACGAACTGATCGCGCTCGCCGATGGTATCGACGCTACCACGAACGCCATTAAAGAACGCTGCCGCGAGGCGGCGGACATGATTGCCGACACCTCTGTGATGATCATGGCAGGCAGTGGCCCGAGCTATGGCACAGCGCTCTTCAGCGCGGCGAAAGTGGTCGAGGCGGCAGGCATTTTCGCCATGGGCCAAGATTTGGAAGAATGGTGGCACGTGGAGCGGTTTGCCTACCCCGTCGATATGCCGGTATTCGTGATCGCTCCGCCAGGTCGCTCTTATTGGCGGGCAGGGGATGTAGCAGCCACGGCGCGTGGCCTGGGGAGGCGGGTCATCGCCGTGACGCAGAAAGACGACACCGCAGTAACACGCCATGCTCACTTCATGTTACCTGTGCATAGCGAGGTGCGCGAGGAATTTTCGCCCTTGCTCTATCATCTCTTTGCCGGCTACGTGGCGGCCTTCCTGGCGGAACGGCTGGGGCGGTCGTTGTTCCAAACTGACCGCCCCGAGTTGCTCCAGTCGGTGAACGAATACTACGCCAGCTGGCAACGGACCGAAAACAATCCGCTCCAAAGCGAACGTTTCAATCCCTAGTCGGCGCCGCCATGATTGTGATCATCACAGTTCCCTGGAACACCAGCCTGTTACTCTGGGCAACCGCTCCGACCTGGACGCTCAATCAATGCGCGTCAGCACGATGACCGGGATCTGCCGGGTGGTCTTTTTCTGATACTCGGTAAAAATCGGCATCTGTTTGGCCTGGTTATCAAACAACCGCTGGCGTTCCTCACCGGATGTGACTGTGGCCCGGGCTCGAAAGCGTTCGCCGCCTAGTTCGACCGTCACCTCAGGATGAGCGACTAAATTGTTATACCAGGCGGGATTTTTGGGGGCTCCGGCGAACGAAGCGATCACCACGATACGATCGCCATCCCTCGTGTACGCCAGCGGCTTCGTGATAGTCCGACCACTCTTGGCCCCGGTCATCGTCAGGAGCAGCAGAGGAATATTGGCGAGCTGACCGCCCACCTTCCCTTGATTGGCCCGGAACTCCTTAATTACCTGTTGATTGAAATCGTTCAGTTCTGACATAGCTCCTCCGTGTTTTACCAGGGTCAGCAGGGACGCTTGCAACGAGACACACCTCATAAGACTTGACAGCCCAAATCGGTAAGCGTGTGAAAGCGAAAGAGGAATCTCTGTACGTAGGGGCGAGGTGACCTCGCCCCTACCAAGCCTCCTCTCCTACAGAATTTGATTAACAAAATTTATCAGACGTCACTGCGGCGCCGGTCTGGCCCGCTGGTTGTACAGCAGCTTGCGCCGCCGCTCTCTCTCTTCCTTGGGAAGCTTCGAGAAGTCCTCCACCAGGTCACTCCCTACCGCCATCCCTCTTTGCACGGCGGGACGCGCCGAGAGCTCCTCGAACCAGCGCTTGAAGTATTTAAACTCGTTGATGTCCTGGCCCTGAGC
>DATLYA010000175.1:0-22831 GCA_035575235.1 Candidatus Methylomirabilota bacterium | reverse complement strand
TTTATACGAAGGGAACTCTAATGACCGGATGAATCCCTCAGGGGGAAGGGGCGCCCGTGCATTGATTTGGTGGAGGGCTGGAGTGATGTCCGTTGATCCTCGAATGATTCATCTGTACAGCTATTATCGTGATGCGGAGCTGCGGGGCGCTACCCTGCTGCTCAAGCTCATCATGCGGGTTGATGATCCAGAAGCGCAAGTCAAGCTCTCTCGGCATCTTGCCGACGAGACGCGACATGCCTGGTTATGGACCAAGAAAATCGCTGACATGGGAGCGGCTCCAGTACGCGTGGCTGACGGGTATCAAACCCGCATCGGGCAAGAGGTCGGTATTCCGAGGACGCTGATTGATCTTTTCGCCCTGACTGTCGTCGTGGAAGAACGCGCGCAACGCCGCTACCTTGAACACGCCCGACGTCCAGATTGTGATCCTGAGACCTTAGAGATCCTGCACGAAGTGACCAAAGATGAAAAGTGGCATATCGGCTGGATTAAGAACAAGCTGAAAGAACTGGCGGCGGCGAACGGCGGTGAGGAAAAGATGCAGGCGACGCTTGAGCGCTACCGCGAGATCGACCGAAAGGTGGTGGCTGACATGCTTGCCAAAGAACGTGAAGCGTTTGGTTTCTCTTTCTCTGATGCGCCAGAATCGTCCGCCTCGGATGAGCCAACCTTATAATCATAGTCGCCAGGAACGGGGTCCTTGCGCGAGTGGCAGCTGAGCGTCCCCCTGTCTCTCCTCTCATGGATGAGACTTCTCGCGAGTCTCCGCCCGCCGCACGTCCGCAGGCGCGAAAGAAAAAGGTGATCCGCCCCGCGCGGGTGAAGCATCCTCTTTTCGCCCGCAGTGAATATCTGCTCTTTGCTACGCTGTTTGCTTTTTTCCGTGCTTTACCGTTTCCGCTAGCCTTCCGTATCGGCGAGCTGCTTGGGTGGTTATTGTATATCTTCGATCGTCCCCACCGGCGCGTGGGGATGGTTAATCTCTCTTTAGCCTTTCCCGAGAAAAGTAAGGCTGAGCATCGGGCGATTCTCCGCGAAAGTCTCCTTAATGTGGGGCGGCTGGCGGCGGAGTTTTGTCATTTGCGGATGTTAACCAAAGAAAATATCGCGGAGCGGGTGCGGCTTGCCAATCCGGAGCAGTGGCGGGCTTTGGTCGGTCAATGTCAGGGAACCGGCGCGCTGATCCTGACTGGCCACGTGGGCAATTGGGAGCTGTTGGCCTATGCGCACGCCTACTACGGTTTTCCTGTGCATATCATCCATCGCCGTCTGCGGAATCCCTTGATTGACGAGGTGATCGTCCGTGAGCGGGAGCGCTGCGGGAACAAAGTGATTCGCAAAACCACGGCAGGGATCGAAGTTTTCCGTGCGCTGCGGCAGAAGGCGATTGTGGTGGCGGCGGTTGATCAAAACGCCTCCGGCCGCATGGGCGTATTCGTGCCGTTCTTCTCCCGCCTGGCGTCAACGTCAAGCGGTTTAGCCGGACTGGCGCTCGCCTCCGGCGTCCCGGTCATTCCCGCCTTCCTTGTGCGTGAGCACGGCTCGTGGCGGCATCGCATTGAGATTCTTCCTCCGGTAGAGCCAGTACGCACCGGCGATCAGGAGGCCGACCTGCGTGCGACGACGGCAAAATTTACCGCCGTCTTTCAGCAGATTGTCGAGCAGCATCCGGATCACTGGTTGTGGATTCACAAGCGCTGGAAACGCCGCCCGGAGGGGGAGGAAGCGATTTATTGATTGCGTCTACAAACCAAAGTGCTGCTTGATCAGCGCCACAATCGTTTCGGGCTCCTGAGCCGCCTCAATCGTCAGCACGTCGCGAGGCTCTTCCAAGGCGTCGAACTGACTCGCTAATAAATCGGTCTTCATAAAATGGGCGCGCCGCGCCTGGAGGCGTTGCCGGATCAGCTCGTAGTCTCCTTTCAGGTAAACAAAGCGCACCTCGGCATTCTGATCGCGCAAGCGATCGCGATACGCTTGCTTGAGCGCCGAGCAGGCAATGACTGCGGACTGCCGGTCGCGCAGGAGGCGTTCAATCAGTTGCCGCAGCGCCGTCAGCCAGGCGGCGCGGTCTGCATCAGTCAAGGCAATCCCGCGCCGCATCTTCTCGATATTCGCCTGCGGATGAAAATCGTCTCCGTCGTAGAATGCCCAACCAGGCTCACGAGCCAGGAGCGTTCCGATCGTGGTCTTGCCCGCGCCGGCAACGCCCATGAGGATCAGCAGCAGTGGTTTCTTCACAACTCAGCCAGTACCGCGCTGGCCGCTCTTGGTCAACCTGTGGTAAGAGGCACAGCAAAGGAGGAATATCTATGGCGATTCTGATCACGGGCGGCACGGGGTTTCTTGGACGTCACCTGGTGCGGCATATGCTGCAGGCTGGGGAAAAAGACCTTATTATTCTCGACGCGGTCCCCAACATGGCGGCCATCGCGGATGTCGCGTCACAGGTCAAGGTGGTTCCTGGCGACGTGCGAGAGCCCACCGCGCTCATCGATACGATCAATAAATACAAAGTTGAAGGTATTATTCATCTTGCTTACCAGCTCGGCACGGGCGGCCTACGCAATCCGTTGCCGTCCATCAACGTCAATTGCATCGGCACGACCAACATTTTTGAAGCGGCGCGGCTGACCGGCATTAAGCGAGTCGTCTATATGAGTTCTGTCGCGGTGTTTCCTATGCGGACAACGTTAACCGGTCCGGAGTTGAGTGAAGACGATCCGCCGGCGCCGGATTCGGTCTACGGTGCATGCAAGTTATTCAACGAACACATCGCCAATTACTACGCCAGCGCCTACGGACTTGATCCGATCGGCATTCGTCCGACCTCGGTGTTTGGAGAAGGGCGCGGGCAGCGGCGTGGCGCTGACGCCGATCATTTCATGGTGTTGCCTGAACTGGCGTTGCTCGGTCAGCCGGTGACCATGCCGCCGGACGAGCAAGTGTCGGACTGGATGTACTGCCGTGACGCCGCCGAGGTGTTTCTGCGCGCCTATCGCGCGCAAAACTTGCAACACCGCATCTTTAACATGAGCGGCGCGCCGCGGAAGACTGGTGAGATCACGGCGTACCTGCGTGAGATCTTGCCGCAAGCGAAAATCTCCGTCAGTGACAAGCCGTTCGCCATGACCTCGTTAGTCAAGACCGAGCGCTTGCGTGAGGAGCTCGGCTTCACGCCCACATATACTGTGGAAGAGGGCATTCTGGCCTATCTCAATGACGTGCGGAAACGCGAGGGCATGCCGTTAGAGCCAAGATAAGCTTTTAGTTTTTAGCGCTTAGCTTTTAGCAGGAGGCGAAGTGGTTCATGAAGCGCCTCTCTGCGGAAAGCCGGAAGAGCAAGCTGGTTCACACGCACGGCTTTCTTGCTCTTCCCGTTCACAATCTCTCCTTACGTCTCCTCCACCCTATCCTTTATTCTTCGCGTCAATCTCGTCGAACACTTCCTTGGCGATCCGCAACCCGTTCACTCCCACCGGCCAGCCGCCGTAATGCGCCAGGTGGATCATGATCTCATTGATCTTCTCGCGACTGATGCCGACATTGAGAGCGCCGCGGATATGCACCTTGAGTTCCCGCTCACGCGCGAGCACTGTCAGCGCCGCCACAGTAATAAGCGATCGCTCCCGTGTTTCTAATCCAGGCCGACCCCAGACATCGCCGAACAAGTTTTCCACGGTAATTTTGAGGAAATCTTCCTGCATCATGCCGGGACGAGGTTCCGAGCCGAAGAGTTCCTTCATTTTCGCCGCGCCTTTTTGCCAGCGTTCCGATTCAGCCATTGCGAGTCCTCCTTTAGAAAAGATAGTCCCGCTCTCCCTTGCAGGAGAAGGGTCGCTTGTCTAGTATCAGACCGACCGTTCACTAGTCAAAGCGAGAGACATCGACGCCTGGACGGAAGCAATTGACCCGGGAATGCCAAGATAGTAGTCGGCGGCATGCAGAAAGCAGAAGACAGTATGAGCACTCAGAACTCAGGACTCGGCGCTCGGCACTCGGGCCTCAGGACACATCCCGGCCCTTTGCAAGGCATTCGCGTCCTTGAATGTGGAGGAATGGTGAGTGCGGCTTATGCCGCAAAGCTTATGGCTGACCTTGGCGCTGAAGTCCTCAAGATCGAAGAGCCGGAAGGCGACGCGACACGCCGGCGCGGCCCCTATCCAGGGGATATTCCGCATCCGGAAAAGAGCGGCGCGTTTCTCTATCTCAACACCAATAAACTTGGTGTGACATTGAATTTGCAAACGCCGAAAGGGCAAGCGCTTCTGCAACGTCTCGTCAAAGGCGCCGATCTGTTGGTCCATAACTATCCGCCGCCGCGGATGGCGAGTCTGGGCCTGCAGTACGAAACCTTGCGGCAATTGAATCCCCGCCTGGTGATGACGTCAATCTCGCCCTTTGGACAAACCGGACCACACCGTGATCTGTACCTGCACGATCTTAATATGTGGGCGGCGGGCGGCATTATCTACCTCAGCGGCGCCTCGGGACGTCCAGACCTGCCTCCGCTCAAGGCATTTGGGCAGCAAGCTGGATATCAGGCCGGCGTTAATGCTGCGGTCGGTTCGCTTGGCGCGTTGTTCAACCGCTTTCGTAGCGGCGTCGGTCAACACGTCGATATCTCCGTGCAGGAATGCCTCGTGGCCATTATGGAGAACAACTATGTCTCCTGGCCCTATCAACAGAGCATCGCCTCACGCCTTGGTTTCCGCTTGATCCCACAAGATGTGATTCCCTGCCGCGACGGCTACATTTATTTCCTGGCCATCGAAGATCATCAATGGAAAGGCGCGCTGGAGCTGATGGGCAATCCCGAGTGGGGGCAGGCCGAAATTTTCCAGGACTTTGCCTCCCGATCCGCCAATTGGGATGCGCTCAAGCCGCTGCTCGAAGATTGGATGCAGGAGAAATCGGTCCAAGAAGTGTATCATGCGGCGCAAGCGCGGCGCGTGCCGTTCGCGCCGGTCTCAACAATGGGAGACTTGCTTAATTCGGAGCACCTCAAAGCACGAGGGTTTTTTGCCCAGATTAAGCATCCCGCAGCAGGAACCCTGACGTATCCCGGCGCGCCGTACCGGTTTTCCGCCAGTCCGTGGGCGCTGCTCCGTCCAGCGCCCACACTTGGTCAACATAATGAAGAGATTTATGGCGGCAGGTTGGGAGTATCACGGCCGGAGCTGGAGGAGTTGCAGAGAACAGGAGTGATCTAACGCTCCTCATCACTCTCTCCCTCTCCTGGGATGCAGGAAAGGGAGCCCATCGCTAGAGAGGACACGATTCAAATGAAGCCTGTAAGGCTGTGAGCCCGCTGCTGTCGCCTTCCGCTTCACGTCTCACGTTTTACTTCTTCATCATCGCTTGCAGTGCGGCTTGCTGTTCGCCAAGCACCTTTTTTACTGAAGGCTGCTGCTGCACGGCGTTCCACCACGCCGCGATCTTCGGCCGCCCTTCCGTCGGCGCCTTGGCGCCGAGCTGCGGCAGGAAGGACGTCATAAAAAACATCGTCGGCGCGAGCGCCGCATCAGCGAGCGTAAACGCGCTGCCGGCCGCGTAGGGACTGCCGATCATCGCTTCGAGCTGGTCGAGCCGGTTGTTCACCTCAGTCACTTTCTCCTGGATAAACTTGTCGTCGAGCTGCTGACCAAAGAGCTTCGGGAACATCGCGCGCAGCGGCGGCTCCAAATACAGATCATGGAAGCGCGTGAATGAGCGCACCCTGGCTCGTCCTTCAGCATCTTTTGGCAGCAGCGGTTTCTCCGGATATTTGTCTTCCAGGTATTCATTAATGATTTCGGACTCAGCAATGAGTTGGCCGTTGTCGAGCACCAGGGCCGGCACTTTGCCTAAAGGGTTGACCTTCTTATAATCTGCAGAGCCCAACCCGCCTGGGGGGGGCACCTTCTCGAAGTTCACCCCTTTCTCGTACAAAGCGATGCGAGTTTTCGAGGCGAAATTACTGAGGTCTAGATTATAGAGCTTCATACCACCCTCCTATGAAAAAATTTCTCGACCCTTGTGACTATTCAGCACCTATCCGGTTATGTCAAGACTAAACTGCTTGCGTACGAAGGGGGGGAGTGATAGGAGAGGCGCACCATGCTGACTCGCGCCAATTTCTTCAGGAGGACGCCCGCCTCTCAGTCATCGCTCTCTTCCTCTCCCGCGCTGTGGATCAGGGGTGAGGTGAAGGCTGCTCAGGGCGTGTCCCTGCCGCTCTTCCCCCGCACTTCCTCTCCTTCGCCTAGCTCAAGACAAACGCCCTTCTCCAAGAGAAAAGGGAGCCTGTTTTCACTCGCTGCGCTGTTGTTGATGTGGTCCGGCGTCCTGCCATTTTTCGTCCAGGAAGCTCACGCTCGCATCACCAAAATCGTGATTGATCGAACAGAGTCCCCCGCGTTTGAAGGGCAGGCGTTTGGCTCTGTCGGCCCGTATGAGAAACTCGTGGGCCGCATGTTTGGCGAGGTCGATCCGCACGCGCCCGAGAATGCGGGGATTGTCAACCTGGACAAAGCGCCCGCAAACGCTGCTGGCCGCGTCGAGTACAGGACGGACTTTTATCTCCTCAAACCTATTGAACCAGACCGCGGAAATCACAAACTTTTTTATGGAGTAATCAATCGCGGCAATAAAATTGATCTTGTCCTCTTGAACAACGCCCCGTATGGAGAACGAACGAATGATCCCGCCAAAGCGGAAGACGCCGGCAATGGATTCCTTATGCGCCAGGGATACACGATTGCCTGGAGCGGCTGGCAGGTGCGCGGGAAAACTGGCGCGCAATGTTGTATCGACTCAAAGCCGCACGCCGTAGGCGCGGTCTTACCCATTCCCCTGGACAAAGGAAAGCCTCTGACCGGGTTGGTGCGCGACCTCTTTGTCGGCCGGCAGCAAACCAATCCTCCGAATCATCAAACCGCTACCCTGAGCTATCCCGTGGATGCACTTGCTCCTGAGCGCGTGCAGGTCACCGTGCGCGCCAAAGCCGAGGGGGAAGCGCCACAGCAAATTCCACCTTGCGTGACCGGCGTCAAAGCCATTCGGTGCTGGAGCTTCCTGGATGAACAAACGGTGTACATGCATCCCCAGTTCGAGTCTGGCTTGTTGTATGAATTTCTCTACACAGGCAAGAATCCTATCGTGTTGGGACTCGGTTTCGCCATTACCCGCGATGTGGTGTCATTTCTCCGCTACCAAACGACAGACGAGAGCGGAACCCCGAACCCATTGCGTCTGAGCAACAACGCCACGAGCGTCAATAAAGTGCTGGCCTTGGGCGTCTCGCAGGCTGGCCGCTATCTGCAAGAACACATTTACGGCGGCTTCAATCAAGACGAGCAGAGGCGCATTGTGTTTGATGGCGTCATCGTAGATATCGCGGGTGCAGGAAAAACCTTTACCAACTTCATGTTTGGCCAGCCCGGCCGCACTCAAGGCGCTCATCAAGATTACGGTTTTCCCGAAAACTGGTTCCCCTTTGCCTATGGACTGCAAACTGACCCCCTCACTGAGAAGCGGGATGGCATTCTGCGCAATGGCAGCGGCAGGGTCGGGGACGGCTTTGATCCCTTTGTAATGGTTACGAACACTGCTACGGAATATTGGCGCAAGAGTGCTTCTCTCGTGCACACTGACGCGCGGGGCAACGACGCGCCGATTCCAGACAACGTCCGTCTCTATTTCTTCGCTAGCACGCAACACTTCCCGCTCTTTCCACACTTGAGCACTTCCCTCGGCGAGCGATTATCGAAAGGGGCTTGTCAACAAGAGCAGAACCCTGCCTTCCGTGGACCAGTCATGCGCGCGTTGCTCACCGCGTTAGACGACTGGGTCAGCAAGGGGACGCCGCCGCCGGACAGCGCCATACCGACGCGCAAGAACGGCGCTTTAGTGTCCGTGCAAGAGAGCGTCGCGCGCTTTCCCAAAATTCCCGGCGTGGCGCACATTGGCCGGGCGAATCAGACCTATGTGCAGTTTGGCGATCTCATCGCGCGCAGTCCGCAGACGCAATACGCCAGCCTCGTTCCGAAGACGGACTCGGACGGCAATGATATCGGCGGCATCCGCTTGCCGGATATTGCCGCGCCGCTGGGCACGCACACCGGGTGGGCTGTGCGCGCCGATGCGCCGGGCGAAATGTGCGGCAACTTAGGCCAATTCATTCCCTTCGCGACAACAAAAGACCAACGCAACCTGGCCCGTGATCCTCGTCCCTCGTTGCGCGAGCGTTATCCGAAAGCAAAAGTCTATCTTGATCAGATCACACAAGCAGTAAAAGACTTGCAAATGCAACGACTGCTTCTGGAAGAGGATGCTGCAGCATACATTGCGGACGCCCAGCGGAAGGTTGACGAGATTGTTGCTGTTCCGGCCAAGGAGCAAAAAGACGAGAAAGGGAAAAAAACGCGCCAAGAAAAAAAGCAGCGTTGACAGGCTGAACCAGTTCGGAATGCGGGATGGTAAACCTTAAGGCCTGTGAGACAAATGAACGGAAAGATCAGTAGAAGAGAAGAAAGGATGTTGTCATTGCGAGGAGCGTCAACGGCGAAGCAATCTTTGTTTTCGGCCGCGCAGAGATTGCTTCGCTGCGCTCGCAATGACAAGACTGCGGGGCAGAAGATGATTTCATGGGCGAGGGCGAGTCGCAGGTGCATACCCATTCTGGCGCAAGCCGGAATGTAGGGTTTTGGTATGCGTCCCTGGCGCTTTCCCAGATTTCGTAAACGCTTCTGCCGCGATACAGTGCAGGCAAGTGCGCTCTGCGCGCCGAAGGAGGGTGAGTCTATGGAAAAAGACCTTACATTTTACAGTGCGGGGCTCAGGCTGGTGGGGACATTGTATACGCCAGACAATATGCACTCAGGGGAAAAGCGTGCGGCCGTGCTCTTTTGTCATGGTCTCCGGGCAAACCGCAAAGTCATCGCCCCGGAATTTGCACGGGCGTTTGCGAAGGCGGGGTATGTCACGTTCGTCTTCGACTATCGCGGCTTCGGTGAGAGCGAGGGGCAGAAAAATCGCCTCATCTCACGAGAGCGTGATGAGGACATCATGAACGCCACGACATTTCTTGGGCTGCAGCCAGAAGTAGACGCCAATCGCATTGCGCTCTTTGGCGTTAGCTATGGTGGTGCGAATGTCATTTCCGCCGGCGCGGCGGACCCGCGGACGAAAGCCATCGTCAGTGTTGTTGGCTTTGGCGATGGCGATCGGTGGGCGCGCAATAGTCGGCGTCTCTGGGAGTATTGGGCGTTACGCAAACGTATTGAGAGAGATCGCGAACGGCGCGTGCTGACAGGGAAGTCTGAATACGTCGATACGTATGAGATTCTCGTGCCCACGCCCGCCGAAGAAAAATTCTACAGCGGCTCTGGGGCCATAGCGTCGCTCAAGACCGAGCTGCCGCTTGAGACCGCCGAGGACATTCTTTCCTACAAACCAGAAGCAGTGGTTGACAAGATCTCGCCGCGCCCATTGCTCATCATTGGCGCGGAGCTGGATTATCTCACCGGCTTTGAAGAGTGCGTCAGTCTGTACGAAAAAGCCCGTGAGCCGAAACAGCTGCATATTCTTCCTGGCGTCTCGCACTATGAGACGTACTCCCAGGGATTTGATACGGTCGTACGGCTCAGTTTAGAGACGTTCCGGAAGGCAATGGGGGAAGGTGAAGAGTAATGCATGCAAAGGGCAAAGTCATGAGTGGAAAGGGCAAAGTCATGAATGAAGAAGACAGAGCGTCATCTGCCCTCAGCTCACCTTGCACTCTCTCTCTTTCCCCTTTCCCCTTTGCCCTGGTAGGAGGTTCTCGTGGAATTTGGTTTGTTTACATTGTTCGACTTCATGCGCGGCCGGCAAGAGGAAGTGAGGTACTACAAAGACACACTTGATCTGATGATTCTGGCCGAGCAACTTGGCTTTGATTCTGTCTGGGGAGGAGAGGAGCACTTTTACTCCTTTGGCGTCTGTCCGAGCCCGCAACTATTCCTCACCGCGCTGGCGCGTGAAACGAGCCGCCTCCGCCTTGGCACGGCGATCAGTCTTCTGCCGTTCGAGAACCCGCTGCGCAAAGCTGAGGACTTCGCCATGCTTGATATTCTGAGCAATGGACGGCTGAACTTCGGCGTTGGCCGCGGCATTATTCCCAAACACTTTGAGGGGTTTCGCGTGGATCCGCGTGAGAGTCGCGCTCGCTACGAAGAGTCATTGGCGATCATCCGCGGCGCCTGGACGCAAGATCCTTTCTCCTATGAGGGGAAATTCTGGCAGGTGCCGTCGTTGTCGCTTTCGCCAAAGCCGTTGCAGAAACCGCATCCACCCATCTATCGTGGGACGATTAGCCTGGAATCGTTCGAAACCGCAGCCGTGACCGGCGACAACGCATTTGTCGTGCCCTGGCTCACTGGCCGCCATGCGGAAGTGAGAAGTCGCGTCCAGCGGTACCGCGCCTTGCTGAAAGAGCACGGACATCAACAAGGACGCACCACATTTATCTTCTTTCTTTTTGTTGACCGAGACCACAATGCGGCGATCCGTGACGGGAGGGAATCGACTTACAATTACACGCGGCTGTTTACTTCGTTTGTGCCGCCGGAAGCCTTGAAAACGTTCAGACCCGAAGATCCATTCAAAGCCTTTTTAGACTTTGCACTGTCGATGCCTGACCACCTGGAAGAACGTGCGGTAGTTGGCACGCCGGCAGAGTGCCGCCGCCGCCTCACCGAGCTGGACGATGAGTTTGGCCTTGACCAGGTGGCGTTTTACTTCCATGCTGGCGGGCGCGATCCGCAACGAGCGCGGTATGGGTTGGAATTGTTCGCCAACGAAGTGATGCCAGAGTTTAAGAGAAGTAGTTAGTTCTTGGTTTTTAGTCCTTCGTTTGGCGATCTGCAAACCAACGCCTAATAACTAATTACTAATAACTAAAAATTAAAAACAACAAAAAGGAGGACCGCTCATGTTGCTCAAGGATAAAATCGCCATCGTCACCGGCGCGGGCGCGGGCATGGGGAAAGCCATTGCGCTGCGCTACGCTAAAGAGGGCGCGCATGTCGTGGTTGCGGAAATCAACGAGGCAAAAGGCCAGCAGACCGCCGCTGAAGTCAGCGCCCACGACCGACGTGGGCTCTTTCTCAAAACCGACGTAAGCAAGCTCAGCGACATCAACGCTTTGGTCGCAAAGACCGTAGAGACCTTTGGCCGCATCGATATTCTCATGAACAACGCCGGCGTGACCAGAAAACTTGACTTCTTCGAGGTCACCGAAGCGGACTGGGATTGGATTCACGCGGTGAACGCTAAAGGTTTGTTTTTCTGCATGCAGGCGGCGGCGCGGGAAATGGCCAAGAATAAGTACGGAAAAATTATTAATATCGCTTCGATTGCCGGCAAAGGCTTTCGCGGCACCTCAAATATTGCTTACGCAGGCTCTAAAGGCGCGGTCATTGCCATGACTCGCATCGGCGCGTCACAACTGGCGAAGTACAACATCAACGTCAACTCCATCTGCCCCGGCGCGACTCGTACGGAACTCTACGATCAAATCATGAAGGAAATCGTCCAACGGGAAAATATCTCTGAAGAGCAGGCCATCGCCCGCATGGATGCGTCGATTCCGCTGCGCCGTTCCAACACCGGCGACGACATCGCCAACATGGCGGCGTTTCTGGCCTCGGAAGAAGCGCGCAACATTACTGGCCAGTCGTTTAACGTCGACGGCGGGTTGATGTGGGACTAAGCAGAGGTTAGGACTCCGTCCACTTAAAAATGAGGGGGTGTCATTGCGAGCGCAGCGAAACAATCTCTGGTGAATTTTGACAACCACGTTCGGTCCTGTACGCAACCCTCGTAGGGGCAGAGCTCTTGTGCTGCTAAGTCAGACCACACAACATTCGTACATCGCACTGGGAGTGTGGCTTATGGTGGCGCAGCCATCCTGGCTGCGTGCACAGGCGGAGGCCTGTGCCACCAAAACTTGCTGTCCGACACTGTGCCACTGTCGTGTGGTTCGATTTAGAGTGCAAGCGCCGATGTTGCTCGTCAAAGTTCATTAGGGGATTACCGGTGGTGAGCTCGCCTGGTCGCGAAGTGTATTCCGGGCGTAGCGAAGGGCTCCTCGCCCTGACCCCTCAAGACTCCCTGGACAGCCTACTAGCCTAAGGAGAGATGCATGGCTGAAGCAATCGTCTACGAGAACCGAGGGCGAGTCGCCATTATCACCATTAATCGCCCTGAGGCGCGCAACGCCATCAATCGCGACGTGCGCGAGGGGTTAGCCGTCGCGTGGGAGCGTTTTGCAAAAGATGAGACCGCGCACGTGGCTATTCTTACTGGCGCGGGTGACAAAGCCTTCTGCGCCGGAGCAGATCTGAAAGAGATGGCGCAGACAAAGCTCGGCAGCCTTCCTCGCAATTTTTTACCTACTCTCAATGTCAACACACGAGTCGCCAAGCCTGTGATTGCAGCGGTGAACGGCGTCGCGTACGCGGGCGGCTGGGCGCTCGTGCAACAATGCGACATTGTCGTTGCGGCGGAGACGGCGCGTTTCGCCATCACGGAGGCGAAGGTCGGGCGCGGCATGCCGTGGGCCGTGCCATTGACCCACATGATTCCGCAAAAGGTATTGCTCGAAATCCTCCTGACTGGTGAGCCACTCACCGCGCAACGCGCCTACGAGATTGGCTTTGTCAACCATGTTGTTCCAGCAGAACAGGTGATGCCAAAAGCGCTGGCGATCGCGGCAACCATTGCAGACAATGCGCCCCTCACTGTCGCTGCCGCCAAAGAGATGGTGTACATGGCGACAGACATGGGGCGGTTAGCTGGACTCGAAGCGGCGCGGCATCTTTTTGATCATGTCTATCGTAGTGAGGACGCCCAGGAAGGACCGCGCGCGTTCGCGGAGAAGCGGAAGCCGCAGTGGAAAGGGCGATGAGAGCAAGGGCGTCCTAAATTACCCTATGAGTCAAGAGAAAAGGAGAGTCGATTCCATGTCCCAGAAAATGGACCACGTTCTCAGTGACCTTCGCGTTCTTGACCTGACCCGCGCGCTGGCGGGACCAAGCTGCACGCGCATGCTGGCGGAGATGGGCGCGGAAGTCATCAAAATCGAGCCTGCGCCTAATGGCGAATTAGCCCGGCGTCTCTCAAACTATCGGAACAATCGCAGCCTGTACTATATCCAGCAGAACCTGGGCAAAAAAAGCCTCTGCGTCAATTTACGCGATCCTCGTGGTCTGGCCTTAGTCACCGCGCTGGTCCCGCAAGTGGACGTAGTTGTTGAAAATTTCAAGCCAGGCGTTATTGCCGAAATGGGCCTGGGGTACGAGCGGCTCAAGGAGATGAAGCGCGATATTATTCTCTGCTCCATTTCCGCTCTCGGACAAAGCGGACCACTCGCTGATAAACCAGGATATGACTACATCGCCCAGGCCTACTCTGGCGTGACCTCAATGATCGGCGATTCCAACGACGCTCCCTACATCCCTCTCGTCGGCATGGGCGACGTCAGCACAGGGGTGCATGCGGCTCTGGCTATTGTCTCCGCCTTACGGTACCGCGACCGCACTGGAGAAGGGCAACATCTCGATATCGCGTTGCTGGACGTATATTACCACTACCATGAAGTCAACGTACATGCCTATAGCGGCAGCGGCGGAGCCATTCAGCCGACGCGCGCTGGAAGGCATATGACTTACGTCTGTCCGGGCGGCGTCTTTCGCGGCGCGGGCGGGTATATGGTCATCATGTCGTTTCTGCATCACTGGAAAGATCTGTGTCGGGCCATGGGACGTCCTGACCTCGCTGATCATCCCGATTATCACACCGATGCCGTGCGGCTGCAGCGTCGAGAAGAAGTCGTCAAGATCATCGAAGACTGGCTCCGCACGTTTCCGGATGTGCCCAGCGCCGTTGCCCATTTGGAAAAGCATCAGGTGCCGGTTGCTCCCGTGTTATCGATTGCGGAAACCGTCCATCATCCCCATCATCGCGCACGCGGCACTGTGCGCACGGTGCATGATCGTCTCCACGGCGATTTTGACATGCCGGGCATGCCGCTAAAGTTCTCGAAATTTCCTAAAGATCTCCCGCTCGAAGCCGCTACGCTCGGGCAACATAATGAAGAAATTCTGACCACCTACCTTGGTCGCTCGAAGGACGAAGTGCAAAAGTTGCGTGAGGCGGGCGTGCTGGTGGAGAAGAACATCTAAGAACCGGAGAAGCGGAGAACCGGGGAACCGGAGAAAAAAGAGGGAGATTTACTTCCCCGGCTCTTTGTCGAGCTCCGGTTCTCCCCGTCTCCGATTCTCCGGTTCAGGTTGTATATATGAGAACCAATCGCGCACCCTTGAACGTAAGGAGGGTTACATGCCTGAAGCATTCACTCATTGTCTGACCGGCCTGCGCGTGCTCGATTTCACCCGCGCCTTGGCGGGGCCGACCTGTACGCGCATGCTCGCGGAGATGGGCGCAGAAGTCATCAAAGTTGAACCGTATCCTGGCGGCGACCTCAGCCGTGGGGCTTCGGTATTCCGCAATAAACGGAGTCTCTTCTTCGTCCAGCATAACCGGGGCAAAAAGAGCCTGTGCGTCAATCTCCGCGATCCCCGCGGCATGGCGCTTATCGTCGAACTGATTCCCAAAGTGGATATTGTTGTCGAGAACTTCCGTCCGGGCGTCATGGCGCGCATGGGGCTCGGCTATGAACGGCTGCAGGAGCTGAAGTCTGATATTATTCTCTGCTCCATTTCCGCCTTGGGACAACGTGGGCCGCTGGCGCAGAAACCTGGCTATGACTATATCGCCCAGGCGTACGCTGGCGTCACGTCTATGATTGGCGATAAAGATGGAGCGCCGTACATTCCGCTCGTTGGTCTGGGCGACGTCGCTACAGGCGTACATGGCGCCCTCGCCGTGCTGGCCGCGCTGCGTCATCGTGACCGGACCGGGCGCGGGCAACATCTCGACGTGTCGATATTAGACGTCTACTACAATTTCCACGAAGTGAATGTGCATCAGGTGCGCGCCAGCAAAGGCGCGCTCAAGCCCACGCGCGTTGGCCGCCACATGACCTATCTGATGCCGGGCGGCGTCTTTAAGGGTACGGATGGTTATCTCGTCATCATGGGGTTCTTCCACCACTGGCCGGACATGTGTAAAGCCATGGGACGACCCGAGATGATAGACGACCCCCGCTATAGCACTGATATGGCGCGGCTCGAACGTCGCGATGAAGTCGTCAAGATTATCGAAGACTGGCTGCAGACCTTCCCGGATGTGCCGAGCGCCGTGGCGCATCTGGAAAAATTCGATGTGCCGGTCGCGCCTGTCCTCTCGGTTGAGGAGACGCTGACGCACCCGCACCTCCGCGATCGCGGCGCCGTGCGCACGATTTACGATCCCGTATACGATGGTGAACTAGACGTGCCAGGCTTTCCTATCAAGTTCTCAGAATTTCCCGAAGAGGCCCCGCTGCAGGCTCCTACTATCGGACAGCATAACGCCGAGATTCTGACAAAATACCTCGGACGAACGCCGGAGGAGGTGAAGAAGCTACAGGCGGATGGAGTGTTGATGGAGCAGCGGCGATAAGGAAACAGGGCGACAGATTAACTCCACTCAGTTTTAGAACGAGACCTCGCCGCCTTGTGCAAAGCCGGACTCAAATGAGTGCTAAGTGCTGAACGAAGCCTTCTATAAGACGCGGAAACCTGTTGTTAGCCTCTGGCGCCAAATGAGGAGTAGGTAGGAAAGAGCATGGCGAAAAAAGACCGGCTCGTGAAGAAAGCAAGCTTCTCTGAAGGCGAAGACAAGCTTTACCCTTACCAGACAGGGTCGCAACCAAGTGAAATCGCTACAGCAAAGTTTTGCCCTGTCACTCTCAAATAGTTGGCTATGCCGGCGACATGGAAAAGGATCTTTTTCGTTTTCTTCTAATTAAAGCTCCTTTCAGCGCCGATATATGTACTGCCTGGGTCTTCAGGAGGCTGGGGCATCGGCGTATGACTTGGTCAACACCATTGTGGTGGAAATTTTTCCGTCTGAAGTCGTTTAACGCAGATACACGGGCGAATTTCGCCAAAGAAATCAGCGCTACCGGGGATATCCGCCTCATCACGAGGCTGACGGAGGCCGTCAAAAATGACGAATTGTACACAATTCGTCTCATCGCGGTTGTCGCTTTGGGCAACCTCCGCGACCCAAGCAGTACAGAGACGCTTATCGACGCGCTGCAAGATCAATCCGCCGCTGTGCGTATTGCCGCCGCGAACGCCTTAGGCGCGATTGGCGATCGGAGAGCGGCGCAGGCCCTCTTGCCGCTCTTGCACGATCAGCAGGACGAACAGGTGCGTGTTGCCGCCGTCAGCGCGCTCGGCAAACTGAAAGATCCTGTCGCCGTCAATAATCTCATCGAAATCATCAACAACGAGGGAGATGCCTGGGCGGTGCGGAAGGCGTCGGTCGAGGCGCTCGGAGAAATCCGCGATACACGTGCGGTTGAAGCGCTAGTCAACACCTTAGAGGATCAATACGCCACTGTCCGCGAGGCGTCGGCTTTAGCGTTAGGCAAGATTGGCAGCATCCAGGCGCTCTTACCGCTGCTCAGCACACTTGATGCTTCTGTACTGTGGGCGCTCCGGGTCGCCGCCGCTCATGCTTTAGCCGCCATACGCGACCGCCGCGCCACTCTGCCCCTCGCAAACGCTCTGAGAGATCGCTATGCAGCCGTCCGCGAGGCGGCGGCTGAAGCCTTGGGAAAACTGCGCGATCCTGACGCCGTCGAGCCGTTGCTTTGTGCACTGGATGATCCGAACGCCAGTGTGCAAGAAGCTGTTATGCGCGCGCTGGACGAGCTGTCGGACAACCTGCCACAGGCGCTGCGCCGACGCATCGAGACGGCGATCGCCAAACGGCGGCGGGCGCACATAGACACGCATGAGCCCTTCATTGCCGCTGCGATTACCCATAAGAATCTGGCGTTGAAGGCGCTCCACATTGTAGAGCATATCGTGACGCAATATGGCGTGCGGCTTGACGGCGATACCCTCAAAAAGATTCTTGTGCTTGGCGATCCAGCCGCGCGGAACGAGCTGCCGTTCACGGACTCCCACTGGGAGGAGAATCTGACAAAACCGGTCAGCCTTGAGAAGCTGCATGCGCTCGCCCAACATATCCTTGACCAGCGAAAATAAAACGGCAGACGTGAGAGGCAGGCGTAAAGAGGCGCGACGAGGGGCAAATTGGTCTCTCTAGGGATTCTGACACCTTCTGTTTGTCGCTCCCCACTTCACGTTCTGTTCTTGCCCCCTTGTTCCGCCAAAAGTCCCGCGTGTATTCTTGTTTGCTAATTCAGCATGAAAACCAGTTAAGGGACCTGTATGGAGCAGACTCGACACGAACAACTCTTGGCGCTAGCCAGTGAGCTGGCTGATGATTTCGCTACACGGGCAGCCGAGCATGACGAGCACGGCTCTTTTCCTTTTGAGAACATTGCCCGGCTGAAGGAGACTAAATATACAGCCCTCGTCATTCCCGAAGAACATGGCGGTTTGGGAGCGGATTTGGTGGATTTCTGTTTGTGTCAGGAGCGTCTGGCGCAAGGTTGCGGCGCCACCGCGCTTGCGATCAATATGCATCTCTTCGGTTTAGGCTCCATGGTCGAGCGTGGAGATATCGTGCGCCCGCAAACTCGCCAGTTTCTTCAGGCGGTGGGCCGGGAACAGAAAATCCTGGGCGGCGGCATCACCGAGCCAGAGACCGGGGGCAACTGGGGGCTATTTGTGTCACGGGCAGTGAAAGAAGGAGACGCCTACGTCCTCAATGGACGAAAAACGTTCACCAGTCTTGCGCCGGTGATCGACTTATTTATGGTGATGGTCACCGTCCAAGACCCAGAGGCTGGGCTTCTAGGCGGCACGTTTTTGATCCCTCGTGGGACGCCGGGCCTGGAAATCGTGGAAACCTGGAACGCCATGGGCATGCGCGCCACCGCCAGTCATGATTTGATCATGACGGACTGCCGCGTCCCGCTTGAAAACGTCGTGCGACTCCGGCGCATCGGTGAGATCCTTCCCGAGGATATCAGTCTCTTTGCGTGGTTCTCGCTGAGCATCGCCTCGATTTACACCGGCATCGCCGTTGCGGCGCTCAATTTCGCCAAACAGTTTGCCGAACGGCATCAGCCCATGCCGTTGCCGCGCCCGATTAAATACCTGCCTGGCGTGCAATTTACGGTCGCCGAGGCGGAAATCCTACTCGCCGCTACGCGCGCCTACACCCTCGACACAGCCAAGGCCTGGGTTGGCGGAGAAGATTTCTCTGGTGAGACTGGTCTACGACGCGTGTGCATGCCAAAGTATTTTGCCACGAATAATGCGATCCGTATCGTCGATATGGCTATGGAAATCGTCGGGGCGGTTGGTTTTCTCAAGAAGCATCCGCTTGAGCGTTACTATCGCGATGTGCGGGCGGGCGTGAATCATCCGTTCTCTAACGCACGTCTACGTGAGTTAGTAGGAAAAAATGCGCTCGGCATTCCTTTACTGGAGCTGCCGCGTTGGTAGAGGAAGTAGAAGGCGTATGACTGCATCCCTATAAAGGCAAAAAGATGAAAAGAGATCTCACAGGAGAATTTCGCAACCAACCAGAACCGTTCTCTTCGCTTGTCGGTTTAGAAATCGAAGAAGTGCGGCCGGATTTCTGCCGCATGCGCTTACCGTTTCGCTCACAATTGCGCACGGCAGGACCGGTCGTGCACGGCGGGGCCATCGCCACGCTCATCGATACGGCGGCAGTGGTCGCGGTATGGTCCAACGCCGATCCCAAGGCGACGCGCGGAGCGACGGCCAGCATGACGGTGAATTACCTGGCAGCGGCGCAAAGCGTAGATCTCATTGCCGAGGCGCAGATCATCCGCCGCGGGCGGAGCGTCGTCTTTGCCGAGGTGGACGTATGTTCGCCTACGGATGAGCGCATCGCCAAAGGATTGGTGACGTACAAGCTGGGATACAGCCGATAAACACGGTGCGGAAGGCGAAAAACGACGAGAGGGACGCCGGAGGAGAAAAGACTACGGCGCTCGAGGCGATGGCAGGGGTGGGATCACCGACACGGGTTTGCCTCCCCCGCTTTCGCTGTCCGAAAGCGGGAGCTTGTGGCCGTCGAGCGCGCGCCCTCTCGCCTGCGCTTTGGGCCAGAACCGCGTCATGGCGTCAACGTTCGCGGAGTAATCGTACAGATAGCGTCCGCCGCCTCAATCTTGAGCACCAGCGACTCACTGACAGTGAAATTCTCATGTGCGGCGTCAGGGCCAAGATACGACACCTGCAAATCCTGCCCCAAAACGATCGGACCCACGTCGGGCGCAATCAGCACCCCGCCCTCGATAGCCGTCTTTACGATGCCTCGCGTACACAGCCGCTTCAGGTGTTCAATTTGCAAAAGATCCGTGCCCGCGTAGCGACGAAACAGGTTGTTGTACAGCGCAGGGGCCAGCGCTAAGCCATACGGACCGCGATAGCCTCTGCCGTCTAAGATGTTCACGGCGGCGATCACATCTTCCAGCACCTGATCTACATTGTTCCAGTCGCCGCCCTGCAACGTGTTGCGCCCTTCAGCCGTTAACAAGCCCGGCAAATGAAACTCCGGCTGGCCGCGATAGATGAATTCTTCTTCTCGCAGCGCCACCGCTTGGGCGGCGTCTTCCACGGGCCGCAAATTAAGCGGTTGTCCCATGTCTTGATAAGCGGCGAGGCGCCGCTTGGACAGAGAGAAACGGCGGTAAATCATCGGCACGGACACCGCGCGGCTCAGGACCGCGCTCGCTTCCTCTGGGCCGGGCTGACGGCAAAGATCATCGTTCCCCACCTCCACCGTCGTAAGTCCTAACCCGTAAGGACCCTCGACCTCGAGCATCCGACGCCCGGTGAGGAACTCCTGCGCCGCGGCCACGGCCGCGCGCTCGATTTTTGCGAAAATCTCCGCGCCGAAAGGCGCGGGCAGTCCTCCATACTCCGCCATACTTACCTGCCTTTCAAATCACCGATGGTCGTGCGTGGTTGACTCTTCCCGTACGCCGTGCTCTCCGGAGACGCCCCCATTGTTTTCTCTTCGATTTGGGTGAGATCGCCGCTCGTGAACAGGTACGTTTTGAGCGCCTCATGCACCTTCGGCACTTTGCGGCGCAACCATTCGAGCACCATGCTGGCGTGTTCAATCTCCTCATTCATATTGTGCTCCAGAATGGCTCGTAATTGATCATCCGTACAGGCGTCGGCGCGCTGACGATACCAATCAACCGCCTCCAGTTCCTCCATTAAGGAGACAAGAGCACGGTGAATATCGGGAGTGTCCGGGTTCAGTTTCTCTACAGGCTCGTGTAATCCGGCGCTTGCTGCCGCCATGGTTTTTCCTTTCTTTTTTCTTTGGCTGCCCTCGCTTTATGCTGCGGGGGTATTTTCCGTTTGCGCGCCGGCTGATCAAGACCCCCATGCTCTCTGGAAGTCTAAGGCTTTCGCATACTTGATCACCAGCCAGTCCTCGCAGCGCACTGCGACGTCGATGTGTTTGCTTTCACTCGGACTTTCGTTACAGTTATTGGCGCTGCTCTCAAGAGCGTACACTGTCGTCAATGAGGAAGATACTGTCTTTTGTCCTGCTGACGCTTGGGCTCTTCTGCCTTGCCGTGCTGATTCAGCACTTAGGCCCCGTCGTGGTGCTCAAGAACCTCCGGAGCCTCGGTTGGGGCCTGGGCATTGTCATCGTTGTTGAATTGGTGATTGACGCCCTCAATACCTGCGGTTGGCGCTATACGCTGCCTGCGGGGGCGCGGCGTATCCCGTTCATTTCTCTGTATTGCATGCGTCAGGCGGGGGGCTCCATCAACGCAGTGACTCCTACGGCGATGATTGGCGGAGAAGTCGTCAAGGCGCTGTTGCTGCAACGGTATGTGCCGCTTGCCGACGGCCTGGCGTCGGTCATCTGCGCCAAGCTGAGCTTCGCCCTTGGACAGGCGTGTTTCGCACTGGTCGGGCTCGCGGCATTCTTGCACCATTTGTTATTACCGACGGCGTTCAAGGTCGCTTTGGCGGGCGTCTTGCTTGCGCTTGTCGTTGCCTGCGCGCTGTTCCTGCGCTTGCAGCGGCAAGGCATGTTTGCCCCGCTATTCCGCTTTGTGGACTTCTTTGGCGTGTCTCCGGCCTTGGCGAGGCTTCTACGGAGGAAAGCAGCGCTGCTCGATGAGAAGCTCGTGCAGTTCTATGCAACCCGGAGCGCTGACTTTGCCCTTTCTGTGGCCTGCCATTTTCTCGCTCAGACGCTCGGCGCCGTGCAGCTCTTCATCTTGTTGCAATGGTTAGGTATTCCGGGCTCCCTCTTCACCTGCGTGGCCATCGAAACCTTCTCGTTACTCATCGAGGGAGCACTGTTTTTCGTCCCGGGAAAAGTTGGCGTACAAGAAGGCGGTAAGACGCTCATTTTCACCGCCTTGGGGTTCACCGCGGCGACTGGGTTGACGGTGGGGATAGCAATGCGCCTTAATTATCTAGCGGTGACGCTCCTGGGGTTCGTGATGCTCGCGGCGTGGCAGGTCACGCCGGCGGCCGCTTGCGGCGCACGATATGATACGCAGCCCGCCCTGCATGAATCAACACGGTGAGAGTCGCCCACGCCAGCACGGCTTGAAACGCGAGGAACGGCGCGCCGCTCAGAAATCCCGCCAAAAGAATGAGCAAGTAGATGCTGCGACGACCGCCAATGAGTCGAAAACGCTGATCAAAGGCGGACATCTCATCGAGCGTTTTCCCCTGACGCCAGGCAAACAGCGCGGTGAGTACATTGTCGCAGAGGTCGCATGCGGTGATAGAAAGACCAATTGTCCAGGCAGAGGGGCCATAAATATGCGCAAACCGTGCGGCGAGCGCCAGGTACCAGGCGTTTTCGTAGAAGAAATCAGCCACATGCTCAAGTTTGCCAATCGGCGAGGTCATCAGCTTGACGCGCGCCAGCTTCCCGTCCACCCCGTCTAAGACGATCGCTGTCCATGCGAAGAGCACGCCGAGGAAGCACCAGCCTTGATAAAAAAGCGACGCGCCCGCCAGCGCAAACGCAATGGAGAGCAGCGTCACTTGATTCGGCGTCACGGCAGTATCACATAAAGTGCGAACCAGCCAGTTTTCGACCGGCGGGTCAATATACTTCTCCACTACGTCGGCCGGCCGCTTGGAGACTCGGTCAATGAGCAGTCGCCAGCCGCGCTGCAGGTCGCTCTCTGAAGCCATCTTTTCACAGTACGGCGCCGCCTCGCCGCGCAGGTCCGCATCATAAGAGGGCACGGCGAGCAGTGACACGCGTTGCGCTTTGTTAAAAATGTCATTGCCAAGCGTCAGATGGCGCGGGGCCAGAACCCCTACCCTCCAGGGGGGCGGATACGCACCATTGCCTAACACCATGAACGAGGGCGGCGGCTGCCTGGACATAGTGGCCAACACCCGCGGGTCAACTAAAAGATTGGCGTCGAACAGCAAGAAGGGTTTGTCTAATTCTTCGCGCAGTGCGGGCAGGATGGTCAATGGATCAGCCGTAGCGATTTCCAGCGGACTGCGAACGACCTCCAGGGTCAGCGCTCGGGGCACGGTAAACAAGGGCATCTGATCGCCGGGGGGATGCAGCACCAATGCTTTTTCCACTCCGACACTGCTCAACAACCGCAAATTGCGTTCGAGCAAAGTCATGCCGCCAAGCCAACGCCATTCTTGTCCAGGAGTTTTGAAAAGGACCGCTTGCATCAGGAGTTGAGTTCAAGAATACGTCTGATTCCCAAGGGCGCTTCCGTCTC
>DATLYA010000174.1:0-7137 GCA_035575235.1 Candidatus Methylomirabilota bacterium | reverse complement strand
AGAATCTACCCCCAACGACATCGCCGCCTGCCAGTTTTTGTATCCCTACACCAATAAGCGCCGCTTAGCGAAGATTGAAAACGCGCGTGTGCCGCGTGAATATTTCAAGGTGTTCCGTGACGCGATCGAGGAAGCCGTGCTGTACGACAAGGTGGTGATTTCCGTCCTGCATGAAGTGCAGTATCCCGATATGGTCGCCGAGGTGGCGGATTTTCTCCTGCGCCTCGACGAGGCGGAATGGGCGATGGCGATTGGGTTGTATAATGACAATCTGCACGTTTCGCTCCGCACGACCAATCGCGACGTGAACGCTGGAGAGATTTTGCAAAAAGTGCTGGGCGGCAAGTCAGCCGGCGGGCATGATATGATTGCCGGCGGCCGCATCAAAGTATTGGAAAAAGGCGTTGCCGTCGAAAAGGCTGCGGTCCGTATTAAGGACCGGCTGCTCAAAGCGGTGGGCGTGAATGCTTCTTCGGCGGCGAGTTTGGTGCGATAAAGAGGAGGAAACGGGGAACCGCAGAATCGGGGAATCGGAGAGAGAACCCACGGCTTTTTCCTTCTCCGATTCCCCCTTTTGGTTTCTCCGTGTCTTCTTCAGATGGTGGCTCCTGGTTTCGCCTCTATCAAATTTTTCTTATCTCACGCAAAATACGTCCTGTATTCTCTAGTCGAAGAGGAGGAAGCTATGGCCTTGGCGCGTATTCCACGCTACTCAGCGGCCGGCATGAGCCTGATTTCGTTCGCTCAACTGCCAACCGGCGTGTCGCATGAAGTAGTGTCACTGACAGCAGAGGACCGTGGGGAGTCGAAAGGCGTATTGTATACCAAAGGCGGTGAAAAGACCGTTGTATGTCTCATGCATCCACGCGGCGACATGAGCCGACATTACGCCATTCCCTATCTTCTAGACGCCGGCTATGCCGCGTTTGGGCAAGAGAGCCGATGGCCCAATAACGATATCGCCTGCATCCATGAAATGTTGCTGCCGGATATCGCCGCCGGCGTCAATTTCTTAAAAGAAAAACGGGGCTTTCAGCAGGTTGTGTTTCTTGGCAATAGCGGCGGCGGTTCGCTGTACACCTTTTACCAGTCACAAGCAGTGACTGAACCTCCCAGTCGGCTCACAGATACGCCGGCGGGCGATCCCTATGATCTCAATCGTTTCACCCTGCCGCCCGGCGACGGCATGATCATTCTTGCCGCGCATCTTGGCGAGGGAAAATTTTTAGAAAAAGCGCTTGATCCGTCCGTGACGGACGAAAATGACCCGCTTTCCTGTGATCCTGCTCTGGATATGTACAATCCCGCGAATGGCTTTAAGGAGCCGCCGACGCCAAGTACATACAGTCAAGAATTTATCCAACGGTATCGTGCGGCGCAGACGGCGCGAGTGGCGCGCATTGACGCCATCGCCCGTCGCTACATTGAGGAGCAACGCTATTTTCAAGAGTTGACTCGTCAGCCCGAATTTGACTCCCTCTCGTTTGAGCGGCGCACGTTTATCAGTCGCCGTGCGCTGGTCGGGCGCTACATGGAAATTCACCGCACTGAGGCGAATCTCACCTATGCCGATCAGTCGATCTGCCCCTCGTCACGCGACTACGGCTCGTTGTGGTCGCCGCGCCCGGACCTGTTCAATTATCTTGAGGCAGGTTTTGGCAAATATCAGACGCCGCGCGCGTGGTTGAGCACTTGGTCCGGGTTATCGTCTCGCGCTGCGGTGCTGCAAAGCTTGCCAAAAGTGACAGTTCCGACTCTGGTGGTGAACTATACGGGCGATCATGCCATCTATCCCGAGGAGTCCGAAGCGATCTATCAACAGTCCCCTGCGAAAGATAAACAATTTGTCCAGGTAGACGCTGATCACTTTGGTTATCCATTGCCGTCGAAACCGAACCAGGGCGGGCGCGCCGGCGCGATGAAAGTGATCTGCCAATGGCTGCAGGATCGCTTTCCGGCGCGGTAGTAGCAGGAACGCTGCGAGTATGGGTTCCCTCTCCCACAAGGGGAGAGGGACAGGGTGAGGGGGCTAGGTGCAGAATTGCCCCCATCCCGACCTTCCCCTGCAAGGGGGGAAGGTGAGGGACATGCATTTCGGCATTAATTTTTTCCCTTCAGTCGATCCTGCTCTGCTTTCCGGTCAAGCCTACTATCGCCAAGCCCTCGCGTTAGCGGCTCTGGCGGACGAACTCGGCTATCATCATATTCCCACGGTCGAGCATTACTTTCGCGGCTATGGCGGATATTCGCCGAGTCCGATTGTGTTTCTCACTGCTGTCGCGCAGCGGACCCGACACGTGAGATTGGTCACCGGAGCCGTGCTTCCTGCCTTTACTCACCCCATCAAACTGGCGGCTGAGCTTGCCATACTCGACTCTATGTCTGATGGCCGTTTGGAGGCCGGTTTTGCTCGCGCGTTTTTGCCTGAAGAGTTTGACGCCTTTCAGGCGCCGCTGAACGAGAGCCGGGCGCGGTTCGAGGAAGGCATTGCTGCAGTCAAGCGGTTATGGACCGAGCCGGAAGTGCGGTTTGCCGGCAAGTTTCACCAATTTGGCCCGGCGCCGCTCTTGCCGAAACCGGTACAACAACCACATCCGCTGATCTGGATTGCCGCTATTCAGACCGCAGCGTCCTTCGTATGGGCCGGTGAGCAGGGCTATAACCTGATGATCGTGCCGTATCTCAGTGCGTTTGATTCTGTAGCAGCGAATCTGCGCGCCTACAGAGAAAGTTATGCGAGAGCCGGACACGGACCACAAGCGGGAAAGGTGCAAATGTCATTTCATTCCATGGACAGTCTCAATAAACTGTGGGGCTTTCTCATGATCACCCAAGGCCCGGCGCAGCTCGCGGATACAGGTCTTAAGGGCAGCGTCAGAAACCACTGTCCCAGACCACACGGCATCGAGCACGGCGTCTTTGGTTATTAACACGCCGGGATGTTCGACTAAATAACGCAGGACGGCGAACGTCTTGGGACGTAACGCAATCGCTTGCGCATGACGCCATAGCTGCTCATTGCTCAGGTCGAGCTGAAACGGGGGAAAGGCTAAACGGGTCTGCGCTTGCACAGGAAACTTTTACCAAACTCACACCAAATTTATACCAATCTCATACACTTTCTTTCTGGCGCTGTGGTAGAGCGGTGATTCAGGAGTAGAGAATTACATCGCGACAACAAAAAGGGAGGTTTTATGGCGGGCGGGACCTATGACATCGTCACAGTTGGCGGGGGCGTGGGCGGTGCAGCCTTAGCAAAGGTAATGGCCGAACATGGCGCGCGCGTGCTGGTGCTGGAGCGTGAGAAGCAATTCAAGGACCGGGTGCGCGGGGAACTCATCGTCCCTTGGGGTGTAGCGGAAGCACGAGAGCTTGGCATCGATACGTTACTGCGCGGCGTGTGTGGGAAAGACCTGCCCTATGTGCAGCTCCAGTTCGGCGCCGTGCGCGGCAAATGTCGAGACTTACGTACAACGACACCACAAGGGTTGGCTGCGCTGGCCGTCTATCATCCCGCCATGCAGGAAATCGTGTTGCAAGCCGCAGCGGATGCAGGCGCTGAAATCCGCCGAGGAGCCATAGCCCGAGAGATCAAACGAGAGGGCTACCCGATCGTGGTGGTCGAGCAAGACGGGCGAGGCGAAGAGGTGCGCGCCCGTCTGGTGATTGGCGCCGATGGGCGCGGCTCCCTGGTGCGGAAGTGGACCGGATTTCCAGTGAGACAAGACCCGGAGCAGCTCCTGATTGCCGGCGTCCTCTTTGACAACATGCCCCTGCCTCCAGACGATACCAACTATGGCGTGTTCAATTTCCCTCTCGGACAAGAAGCGCTCCTGTTTCCGCAGGGGCAGGGACGCGTACGCGCCTATTTCGTGTGCCGCACGGATGGACCGATCCGTCTCCAAGGAGCAGTCGATGTTCCGCGTTTTGTGGCGGAATCGGTTCGAGCAGGCGCTCCACAAGAGTGGTATACAGGGGTGCGAGCGAGTGGGCCCCTGGCCACGTTTAGTTGTGCAGTCACCTGGGTAGAGCATCCATATCAATCGGGAGTGGCGTTAATAGGTGATGCCGCTGGAGCCTCTGATCCGACGTGGGGACAGGGACTTTCCTTAACGTTGCGTGATGTCCGCGTCTTGCGTGACCAGCTCCTGAGTCAGAATGACTGGGATACCGCCGGGCACGCGTACGCGGAGGAGCACAACCGTTACTTCAATGTCATCCATGTGACGGATAGCTGGAAGGCAGAGCTGTTCTATTCCACGGGACCAGCAGCGGAAACGCGGCGCGCTAAAGCGCTCTCTTTAATCGCCCAAGACCCCACCCGGATGCCCGATTATGCCTGGAGTGGACCAGACCTTCCATGCAATGAGACGATCAGAAGGCGGTTTTTCGCGGAAGAATGACGGCTGGGAGGCGGTAAGCCTCGGTATTAAGAGCCTATCCGGATAATTCCATCAGCAAGCGTCCAGACACTGAAATTCCCCCGCCAGCCGTTCTTCGTCTGTCGGCCCCCTTTACCAAAGGGGGCGGCGAAGGCGGAGCCGAGCGGGGGATTTGCAAAATGCGGCAAAGCTACGGGAGTGAGAGTTATTCGGATCGGCACTAACACTCAACACGGGGGCGCCAAAATGGCGGAAATACATGAAGGTGGTTGTCTTTGTGGAATAGTCCGTTATCGAGTCACAGGGAATCCGAACATGGCAGGGGTGTGCCATTGTACGTCTTGCCAGCGCCGGATCGGGAGCGCCTTTGGGGTGTCTGCGTATTTTGACGAGAAAAACGTCGAAATCATAAGCGGCGTACTCAAGACCTATGAATACCGCTCGGACGAAAGTCACCGCTGGATAAAAACGGAATTTTGTCCGACCTGTGGGACGACGGTCACCTGGACCGCGGAAGCATTCCCTGGGGCTCGTGGAATTGCCGGGGGGACATTCGACGATCCGAACTGGCTCAAGCTGAAGAGCCATGTATGGACCCGGTCGGCTCAACGTTGGGTGGTTTTTCCAGCAGATGTCGAGCGTATCGAGACGACTACCCTCAAATAGTTTGAGGTAATGAGTCTACCTGACACGATCAAATAGACGCGTTTTGTTGTCGCAAAGGCTCGTTAAAGCGCAGGAGAAGGATAGTTCTTTCGACTGCTGACTTTTGCCTGGAGGTAACATCCGGTGATCTTCGGTTAGGACCGTCTGGGAAACGCGAGACATGCTCCCTGCTTGACGCCTTATGCTCCTGACTCCTGATTTCTTGCCCCGTGTTTACTTCAGCCCCGCCAGGTGCAATGCTGCAACGTGCCGCTCTAGTATCGCTCTGTCTTTGACCGGTGCTCTCTCTTTGTGAACCTCTAGCGAGAACGCGGAATTGATCCGCAGCACTTCGGCCGCTTCTTGCTGTGCTTCGTGAGTTTGGCCTAACTCGCTGTATACTGCTGCTAGCATGAGGCGGGCGCTCAGAATGTTGGGGTAGCGCATGAGAAATCGCTTCAGCGGCGTCGCTGCCTCCGCAGGTTTCCCCGCAAAGTAATAGGCAGTGCCTACGCTATTTAAGTGCAGGTCAACAATATCAGACTTGCAATGCAATGCTTGCTCAGCCATCCTCACGCCTTCCCTTGATTTGCCGAGGCGGCTCAATGCTTCAGCTAGCCTGGCATAGCCATCGGCAGTGTGGGGATCGAGCGTAATGGCTCGCTCTATGGCGACAAGGGCTTGCTCATAGTGCTTCTGCCACAGATAGACGGAGCCCAAGGCCGAGTAACCCCGAGGGAAAGCATTATTGAGAGTAAGGGCCTGTTGCGCCGCCGCCAGCGCGTGCGCCAGCGTGTGGGCGTCCGCCTCCTGTTGAGCGGCCCACTGCTGCACGTAACTGTTCGCCAGGATAAAATAGTACACCATCAGAGTGGGACCTCGGCTGACGGCTTCCTTCAGCATTGTGACAGCCTCGGTATGTCGTCCGATCAAGTTATAGGTCCAACCCAGGTCCCCTAAATAGAAGGGTGGATAGTGGGGATTGAGCCGTAGGGCTTGCTCCATCAGCGGTAGGGCTTCGGCTGGTCTACCCGCCCAGTTCAGCGCCGCTCCCTGACGATTGCAACTAAAATCATTGTTGGGATCGAGAGCGATAGCTCGTTCCCCTTCCGCTATGGCTTGCTCATACTGTTGTTTCTGGGCATAAACATTACTCAAAATCGAATGGGCTCGTGGCAAAGAGTCGTCGAGAGCAAGGGCTTGGCGCGCCAGCGCTGACGCGTGTTCCAGGCTCTGAGGGTCGGCATTCCAGCGCCAGATCCAGTCCGCCAAGTAACATCCCCCTAGCCAGGCATATGCCTCGGCATACTGCGGGTCCAGGGCAACAGCTTTCTCAAACATTTGCCGCGCCTGGACGTTGGTCTCTTTCGTGGTGCGAGCAAACAGCTCGACTCCGCGCAAGAGGGTATCGTAGGCCTCCAGGTTGTCTGTGGTCTTGCGCGCGAGGTACCCGCGTTCCTGTACAGTGAGTTGCAGCTTCAGTGTCGTCACGATCTTCTGCACGATCTCATCTTGCACCGCAAAGATGTCTGTGAAGGGATGGTTGTAGTGCTCAGCCCACAGATGTCCTCCCGTCGTGGCGTCAATCAATTGGGCAATAATCCGAATTTGGCTCTTTGCTTTGCGCACGCTGCCTTCCAAAACGTAGCGCACCCCCAGTTCACGGCTAATATCCTGAACTTTAACGCCTTTGCCTTTGTACGCAAAGGCCGACGTCCGGGCGATGACAAACAGACTGGCAATCCGCGAGAGGGTAGCAGTAAGCTCCTCGGTCATACCGTCGCTGAAATACTCCTGGGTCGGATCGCCACTCAGATTGGTAAAGGGCAACACGACGATTGAGGGTTTGTCAGGCAAGGCCAGTGACTGAGATGCGATGTCAGTGAAGCTCAGGTCAGGCTTGTGATTTTCTTCTTTGCTGCTGACCGCTGACGACTGATCACTGAGAACATTCCCGATGAAGCGATATCCGCGCCGATGCACGGTCTCAATAAACCTTGGGGCCTTCGCGTTATCTCCCAACGCTTGACGGATTTCGCGCAGATAATCCCGCAGTCCTTCTTCGCTGACCAATGTCTCGCCCCACACTGCCCGCAAGATCTCGTCTTTG
>DATLYA010000173.1:0-3553 GCA_035575235.1 Candidatus Methylomirabilota bacterium | reverse complement strand
GTGAGAGCGGCCAGGGTTTCTTGTTGATCGGCCGAATCACCCCAACTGGCGACTGCGACGTAGCCTTGTTCCTGGGGTTGCCATAAAAAGGTGTGGCTGCAATCGCATTCCAACACTTCGGCTGTCAGTTGACAAAGCCGACTTAAAATGGCTGGCGCATCGAGTGAGGAGGTAATTTCGCGCCCGACTCGCACGAGTGCGCTGGACACCTGCACTTCTTGCCGGAGCGCTTCCTCACTCGCTTGAAGTGCAGCAAACGCACGGCTCGCACGCATCATATAGCGGACGTGATATCCGAGCGTCGGCCACGCAATCGGTTTCGTAATAAAGTCCGTGGCTCCCACCTGATACGCAAGGTGAATGGAATCCAAATTGTCGAGTCCGGTCACCATCAAGACTGGCGTGTATTCTCCGCCTGGCAATGAACGCAGCGCCCGACAGACGGCGAAGCCGTCCATCGTGGGCATCATGACATCCAACAAGACAAGATCCGGCTGTAAGCGGATAAAGGCGGCTAAGGCCTGAACGCCATCGGCGGCTTCTTCGACGGCGAAGCCCGCTTGTTCCAGGGCTTCTCGCATAAGAAGCCGCATAGACGCTTCATCATCAACCACCAGAACCAGGGACATTTGTCTGCGTACAACGAGGGATGTCATTGTGAGCGTTTCTTTTGCTCCAGTAGAAGCGCTGCTCGAGCTGCTTCATAGGCGGCTTCAGTAGCCGCGAGCACCTGCGCCGCCGTGTCCAAATTCTTCTGCTGTCCCATGGTTTCCAAATCCTTACACAAGCTCGCTACCGCCAGAGCGCCAAGATTGGCGCTACTCGACTTCAGACTGTGCGCTGTTTGTTGCATAGTCAAGTGATCGCCGCGCGCAATAGCCTCTCGGAGCGTCTGCAACAATTGCGGAGCCAAGGTCAGATAGTGCCGGATCACCGTCGCCAGCAAGTCGGGAGCGCCCGGCCGCTGCAGAGCACAAATATTCTCAAGCGCTTTGGCGTCCAGCACCATCGCCGGGGCAGAGGGGGTAGGGGGGAGGGGTTGAGTTCCTGGCTGTTCGCCTGACCCGCCGTAGAAGAGCGACGCCTTCCACGGCTCGCCATCCACAGCTCGGCTCATCATGGGCAAAAAAGACAGCCAGCGCAAGAGAATCGTGCGCAACTGTTGCTGCGTAAAGGGCTTACAGAGATAATCGTCCATTCCCACCGCCAGACAACGGGCTTGGTCTTCGTCTGTCGCGTTGGCGGTAAGCGCAATGATCGGGATGTGGGAAAACGAGTGAGGCATGAGGCGGCGAGGAGAACCGTCTTCATAGGTTCGTTCTATTTGTTCACGCGCGCGGATGGCTTGCGTCGTGGCGAAACCGTCGAGGTCTGGCATTTGACAGTCCATAAAGATCATATTGTACGAGGTGCGCTCCAGCGCTGATAACACGGCATAGCCGGTAGTAACAACATCGACGCAACACCCCAGACTCTCCAGCATGCTGCGAGCAACTTCCTGGTTGACACTATTGTCTTCCGCTAAGAGCACCTTCGCCACGAAAGGAACAGAGCGATCAACCAGGAAAGAAGTGGAGTTGCCGGGGAGAGGAAGCACGGCTGTCGCCATTGGGCGGCGCTCCAGGCGGACAGTAAACCAAAACGTAGAGCCAACTCCAGGCGTGCTGTTGACGCCGATCTCTCCGTTCATCATTTGCACTAATTGTTTGGCAATCGCCAATCCCAATCCCGTCCCACCATACTTTCGCGTCATCGACTCATCAGCCTGAGTAAACGGCTGAAACAGCCGCTCTTGAACCTCTGCTGATATGCCGATGCCGGTGTCACACACCTCGAAGGTCAGGAGACAGGAAGCAGGAGGCAGGAGGCCATTGTCTGAACTCGCTTGCATTGCTGTTTGCTGCTCGCTGCTCGCCGCCAGTTTCACCGTCACGAGTACCTCTCCCTGGTCGGTGAACTTGATGGCGTTCGATAACAGGTTTGTAAGGATTTGCCGCAAACGGGTGGGATCACCTCGAAGCATGAGCGGCACATCAGACGCAAGCTTGGACACGATGCGGATCCCTTTACGGTGGGCGTGCTCGGCGAGCATATCAATGGTTTGTTCAACCAGCGCGGCAAGGTCAAAATCGAGCCGCTCCAGGTCCAACTTTCCGGCTTCGATCTTAGAAAAATCCAGCACATCGTTGATAAGACTGAGCAGGCTTTGTCCTGAACGATACGCCGTCTCGGCAAACCGCTGCTGTTTGGCGTCCAAAGAAGTCGTCAACAACAACTCAATCATGCCCAGGACGCCATGTACGGGCGTGCGGAGCTCATGGGTGATATTCGCAAGAAACTGGGACTTGGCGCGGCTGGCAGCTTCCGCCTGCTGCGCGAGCGCATAGGCATGTTCTGTGGTCTTTTGGAGCTCTATGGTGCGTTGACGCACCCGCGCTTCAAGCGTTTGTTGAGCGCTTGCCACTTCGCGCCGATAATCCCGGAGCCGTTCGATCATCCAATTAAACGCCGTGGCGAGGTCGCTCAGCTCATCTCTGGTGGCGACCTGAATCTGCTGGTCAAGTTTCCCTGTAGAAATCTCTTGGGTGACTCGCGCTAAAGTGCGAAGAGGAGCAGCCAGCCGCCTCGTCATCATGACTGTAATGGTGAGTCCGACAAGAATAAGAAGCGAAGTGAAGGCGCTGATAGAAACAAGAAATTCCCATCGTCGATCCATCAGGCCCCGGTGGCTGAGCGCCAACTGAATGTACCCGATCGTCTGGGCGGACTCTGAAGGCTCCAATGTGAAAAACAACTCCGCTCCTGCGTTTTGAGAGTTGGTCAGCACCGGAGCCAGAATAACCGTGTACGGCTCACCCCCTTGCTCAGTAAAAAAATCGGCGAAAAGGACAGGTTGTCCCGGACCGACGGGAACATACGGCAGCGAAGAAGGGATGGGCAGGAGCGATGGCGTAGGCTTCTCGATGAGGGTGTTCTGCGCCTGATTCAGAATACGTACGGAAACAATTTCGGGATGGACGCTTACGCTTTCTACAATCCGCTGCAGCGCTTCCTGGTTTTCCGTGTAGAGGGCATATTCACCGCTCTGAGCAGTCATGGCGGCGATACTCGCGCCATGACGCACCAGTTGCTCATAATTATCTTGTAACTCATTGTGTATAACAAACGCGCCAATGCTGAAGGAAGTAGCCGAGATCAACGCTAAGGTGAGCATGTTGAATTTAGCGACTAAGCGCAAGCCTTTTTTCTTGCCCATAGCGTACTCGGTCCAAACCTACGGCGGCTTTAAGGCGTCATTCCTTTGTTTCTCAGACTTGCAACGCATTTTGTCAAGAGATGAATGTGCAGAATTGCCGGGCTGTGTCAGCTATGGCGTCGTCACAGGCATTGCGCAAGCGGAAAGAGTAAGTGTTGCGCCAGATAGCGAACCGCGGGAACGGCGACCGCGTCTCCCATAGCTTTGTAGCCGTCATTGTACGAACCAGGAATCTTATAATGCCGGGGCGCTCCCATGAGCCGCGCCGTTTCCGGCACCGTCAACAATCGGGTATGC
>DATLYA010000172.1:0-21380 GCA_035575235.1 Candidatus Methylomirabilota bacterium | reverse complement strand
TTTTCAGGAACTCTTCGCGCCTGATACGCGCATCGCCGTTCCTGATCCCGTATATCCTGTCTACGTCGACACCAATGTCATGGCGGGCCGAACCACCGGCTGGAAAGATGGACGCTATGAGGGCCTTGTCTACCTCGAATCCACCGAAGCCAATGATTACGTGCCGGAATTACCACAAGAGGAGGTCGATGTCATTTACCTGTGCTTTCCCAATAACCCCACTGGACGCACGATCACCAAAGCCCAATTACGTTCATGGGTGGAATACGCGCGTGAGCACAAAGCGTTGATTCTCTACGACGCCGCGTATGTGGAGTTTATACGCGACGACTCCTTACCGCAGAGCATTTATGAGCTTGAAGGCGCGCAGGAGGTCGCGGTAGAGTTTCGCAGCTTCTCCAAGACCGCGGGGTTTACGGGTACGCGCTGCGCCTACACTGTCGTGCCGAAGCGCTGCAAGGTGTATGACGCGCAAGGCAACGCGTATCCGCTCCACCCCTTGTGGGATCGCCGTCAAACCACCAAGTTCAACGGCGTCTCCTACCCTGTCCAACGGGCGGCCGAAGCCGTGTACTCCCCCGAAGGCAAAAAGCAGGTGCGGGAACTTAGCAACTACTATCTTAAAAACGCTGCGTTGATTCGCGAGACGCTCGACAAAATGGGCTTTACCTGTGTCGGCGGCGATCATGCGCCGTACGTGTGGGTAAAGGCCAGGATGGACTCCTGGAAGTTTTTTGACCTCCTGCTTGAGAGAGCGGGAGTCGTTTGCACGCCTGGCGCCGGCTTCGGTCGATGTGGAGAAGGCTACGTGCGCTTCAGTGCGTTCAATAGTTATGAGAATGTGCAATACGCGCTGCAACGAGTGTCAGAAGCGTTAAGGAATATGTAGCAACAGGCGCGGGAGAGGGAGCGAATTTCTTTGGGAACCTGGTGGTGAGCCCGCAAGCGTCAGAGATTAAGGCGTAGAAGCAGTATTGAGGAGATACTCGTGAACAAGATTAAGGTAAGCGTTATTGGCGCCTCAGGCTACGGCGGGGCAGAAGCCGTGCGGTTGTTGAGTACGCATCCATATGTTGAGCTCGTGCATGTGACCGCGGAGTCTCAACAAGGTCAAACGATGTCCGGGCTGTATCCGAATTTGCGCAGCTTTGTCGATCAAACCATGATCGCCGTGGACGCGGAGCGGATTGGCCGCGACTCTGATGTAACCTTTGTCTCTCTTCCGAGCGGCAAGGCGATGGACCTGGCGCCGACGCTGCTGCAGCAGGGGAGTAAGGTCATCGATATCGCCGCGGACTTCCGCCTCCGTGATCCAGCTCTCTATCCAACATGGTACAAGTTCACGCACACCGCGCCAGAATACCTCAATGGAGCAGTGTATGGCCTGCCTGAGTTGCACCGCGAAGAGCTGAAACAGACCCGCCTGGTGGCGAACCCTGGGTGTTATCCTGCTGCATCGCTGCTGGCGCTCTTCCCTTTAGTACGCACCGGCGCCGTGCAGACGACAGGCATCGTGATTGATGCAAAATCCGGCGTCTCGGGCGCGGGTCGCGGCGGCGGCGGCGGGTTTGGCTTTGCGGAAACCAACGAAGACGTGCGCGCCTATAGCGTCACCGGCCATAATCACATTGCTGAAATTGAACAAGAACTATCCGAGGTAGCAAATGCGCCGGTTCGGGTGCATTTTACGCCGCATTTGATTCCGATGACGCGCGGCATTCTGGCGACCGTCTACGCGCCACTGAAAAAACCGCTGACTGAAGCTGAAGCTGTGGCGCTCTACCAGGAAGCCTATCGGAACGAGCCGTTTATTCGCGTACTGCACGACGCCTTACCTCGCACGAAAGCAACCCTGGGGTCAAACTACTGTGACGTCGCGGTGAAGATTGACGAGCGCACCGCCATGGCGATCGCGATCGCCGCTATCGATAACCTTGGACGCGGCGCCGCCGGGCAAGCTGTCCAGAACATGAACTTGATGTGTGGACTGCCGGAGACGACGGGATTACAATTTCCGGGACTTTTTCCCTGAGGCAAAACGACAACATGATGCGTAATACATCAAACGTGACGCCAACACGGCTCATAAAGATCCGCATCACGTATCACGCACCAGGCCTTACGGCTGACGTGTTTTTATGTCTAATCACTTCGACCTTACTATTATTGGCGGCGGCATTGTTGGACTCGCTACAGCCCTTGCCGTTGTCCAGCAGCATCCCAGCTTGAAGCTTGCGGTTCTTGAAAAAGAAGACCGCCTTGCCGTACATCAAACTGGTCACAATAGCGGAGTCATCCACTCAGGCATTTACTACAAACCAGGGTCTTTGAAAGCTCAGACGTGTGTGAGTGGCGCGAAGGCGCTCCTCGCTTTTTGCGAAGAGCACGGTATTCCGTATGAGCGCTGCGGCAAAGTCGTGGTCGCTACTGCCCCAGAAGAGCTGCCCCGTTTGGAAGAACTGTTCCGGCGCGGCACGGCAAATGGAGTCGAAGGACTGACCATGATTGGCCCTGAGCGCTTACGTGAGCTCGAGCCGCACGCGACGGGGATTAAAGCTCTTCACGTTCCCACGACTGGCATCATCGATTTCTCACGCGTTGCCCACACGTATGCTCAACTTGTCCAAGAACGCGGAGGCGTGATTCGACTGCGGAGCCAAGTCCAAAATATCCTACACCGAGATGGAGGACTTGTGCTCGAGACGACTCAGGGAGCGGTACAGAGTAAATTTTTGATTAATTGTGGCGGCCTGTTTTGCGACCGCATTGCCTGCTTAGCCGGGGCGTCAATCGACCTGCGGATTGTGCCGTTTCGCGGGGAATATTACACCATTGCTCCCCATCGCCGCAGTCTTGTTAAAAACCTTATCTACCCCGTGCCGGACCCAACCCTGCCGTTTCTGGGCGTTCACTTTACTCGCACCATCGATGGCATGGTCGAAGCTGGACCGAACGCTGTCCTGGCGTTTGCCAGAGAAGGCTATAAGAAGACCGACTTCATTGCCGCAGACTTCAAAGACACGCTGACTTTTCCTGGGTTCTGGCGTATGGCGCAAAAGTATTGGAAGACCGGGCTCGGAGAAATGTACCGCTCATACAGCAAAAGCGCCTTCTTAAGAGCGTTGCAGCGTCTCCTGCCTGACCTGCAAGAGAGCGACCTGCAGCCTGGCGGCAGCGGCGTGCGAGCCCAAGCTATTGCCTCTACTGGGGCGCTGGTCGATGACTTTGTGATCTCAATAACTGGAAATGCGCTGCATGTTCTCAATGCCCCCTCCCCAGGGGCAACAGCTTCGCTTGCCATCGGGCGATTGCTTATGGCAAAGGCCACTGAGGCCTTTGCCCTGCCGCCATAAGGCGCTCGCGCCGTTTTTTATTATAACCGCTTGTCAAAAAAGAGAAAACTCTTTATAATGTCGCCGATTGGTAGTCTCGCCGACAAAAACGCAGCTTCCTCTTTTTCAGAGGAACCGAGGTGAGGCGATTGTACAAGGCCACGACGATGTGGACAAACCTTCTGCTCGATAATGTCCCAGCAATCAGACTGAAACCCGTTTTCGCCGGGGATCTCTATCTCAATAAGACACACCATAGTGCTGCATGTTACGATCCTGCTTGTTCCGAGGGACAGGTATTCCATGGCCCAAACTCAGGCAGTCCTCCAGGAAGCAAAGCAAAAAAATCCTGGCGGAGACCTGTAGCGCAGGTAAAGAGCGGAGAGGAAGAGAAGATAGGGGGCGCCTTAAGAGCCTGCGTTTATAAGGCAGAGCATTCTTCCTGTCGCGGAGTGTTCGCAAGCAGCAGAGTCATGAGGAGGATGATGAGAACCTCAGACGGAATCGTAACGAAAGAATATGAATTCAGTACGGCCAGAGAGAGCCAAATCGGCTTGAGGGTACTACTTGTTCATGAGGGTGGCGGAGGGCGACGCTAGCGAAGCTTTGGCAGGAGCCTTGTTAACATTCGCTCTCTCTTTGGCTCTCTGTTCGTTACTGGCGGGCAAGCGCTTGCTGCGCTTCCTCTCCCAGTAGATCGGCTCGTGCTGAAGCGAAATCTGACGGCGCGAGGCGAGTACAGAAGATGTTTCACCGGGTTTTTATCGGTATTGGCTCAAATCTAGGGAATCGTCGGGCTCATTATCAAAAAGCGCTCGCGCACATCGCCGCACTGCCGAAGACCCGTATTGTCAAAACCTCTTCCCTCTATGAAAGCGAACCGCACGGCGATGCAAAAAACTGGTATCTCAATGGCGTCATTGAGATAGAGACCGAATTCACCCCAACTCAGCTGTTGCACCGCCTCCAAACAATCGAACTTGAAATGGGGAGGAAACGGACGCCTGACACCAAACGATGGGCGTCGCGCAAGATTGACCTGGACCTTTTGCTGTTCGATAACCAAACGATTGATTCTCGCACCCTCAAAGTGCCGCATCCAGAATTACAGAACCGCCGGTTTGTCCTGCTTCCCCTCTCCGAGCTGGCGCCGCACTTGACGCACCCGCGTTTTGGCGTGACCATTGTTGAGCTGCTGGCGTCGACAAAAGATCAAAAGAAGGTGTTGCTGCTGCCGCCAAACGGCTGAATGTCACTTGCAGTGTTTCACACGCAGGCGAACACGAGGGCATATCATGAAAATCTTTATTGATACGGCAAACATTGATGAGATTCGCAAAGCGAATGCGTGGGGAATCATCGACGGGGTCACGACGAATCCGTCCCTGGTGGCCAAGACTGGACGGACCCTTGAGGAGGTTGTGCGAGAAATCTGTGCTATTGTAGACGGCCCAATCAGCGCTGAAGTCGTGAGTGTTGACGCCAATGGCATGGTGGAAGAAGGGGAACGCCTCGCCGCCATTCACCCTAATATCGTGGTCAAAGTTCCGATGATCCCGGAGGGCCTGAAAGCCACGAAGATCCTGAGCAGCCGCGGCATTCCCGTCAATGTCACGTTGATTTTTTCCCCGGCGCAGGCGTTGCTCGCAGCAAAAGCCGGCGCCGCCTATGCCAGCCCTTTTGTCGGTCGACTGGATGATATCGCTGAAGACGGCTTGCATTTGATTAAACAGATCGTGCGCATCTACCAAAACTACACGTACGCCACGCAAGTGCTGGTTGCTAGCGTTCGTCACCCCGTCCATTTTGTGCAAGCTGCCGAACTGGGCGCCCATATCGCAACGTGTCCTTTTTCAGTTATCCAGCAGATTATGAAGCATCCGTTAACCGACATCGGCCTCGAACGATTCTTAGCCGATCATCACAAAGCCATGCAGCGTTAATCGTCCGACGAAGAATGAGAAGGATGTAGACGGTTGCGCGAGCCGCTTGGGCGGGTGCGGCGTTGGTGAGTCTTCAGCTCTTCTTTCGTCCGCCAGCGGCCTCCCTGCTGAAGGATCCTTGTGAGGAGGGCTAAGCGCAAAAAAAGTAATACTTATCTGTAGAGTGAATTATACGAAGGCTGGCCTTGACGATGGGGCGAACCACAACCTAACATATAAAAAAAGAACGTGGTTTGGGAGAGGCGTGTTGCATGAACACCTCTTCGAGCGCCACGTCCAAAGGGAAATGATATCCCATGGACCAGCTCCCTCCTGTGTACTTTGAGCGACTCCTCGAAAGCTCTCCCGACATCATCATCGCGGTTGACCGAAAAGGAAAAATCATCTTTTACAACGACGGCGCCAGTAAGACGCTTGGCTATACGTCGGAAGAAATCAAGGGAAGACACGTAACTACGGTCTATCCCAGTCTAGAGGAAGCGCGGCGCGTGATGGCGGCCATGCGAGAAGGTGATGGTGGGGAGAAGGGAAAGATTAAAAATTTTGAAACCGTGCTGGTTGATAAAGCTGGAGAGCGCATTCCTGCCGCTATTTCTGGATCGTTAATTTACGATGAGGCAGGGCAGGAAATTGGCTCGATCGGTTTTCTCAAAGATTTGCGCGAAATCCGGAGACGCGATCGGTTGGCAACGCTCGGCGAACTTGCCGTAGGCCTGGCTCATCGCATCAATAACCCCTTAGAAGTGATCTTCAATAATTTAGACCTGCTGGCCAAACATCTCTCACACATTTGCTCGGACGAAGACTACGTTGTTGAAGAAGAGCGCATCGAGTCCATTCAACGCGAGCTGTCAAAGATTCGCGCGATTGTGACTCGCATCGACGATATGGCGCATGGCAGTCGCTACGACACGACTGAATATATCCACGGCTCGCGCATGGCGGATCTTGGCCAAGACGAGCCGCAAACCCGAGACAAGACCGCAGCGAAACCAGCGGCTCGCGCGCTTGCCGGGCTGACGATTCTTGTGGTGGATGATGATCTCGGCGTTTGTTATTCACTACGCGACTTGTTGCGTGAAGAAGGCTGTGAGGTCGAGGTCGCCACCAACGGCTTGGATGCGCTGAAAGTGCTTGCGCGGAGAAAAGTCGATCTGGTCTTAAGCGATGTGGTGATGCCGGATCTCGATGGGTACGATCTCTATATGGAGGTGCGAGAGCGCTACCGCCACACGCCCGTCGTGCTGATGACCGCGTATTTCTACGACAAGGATCATGTGATCAAGCGCAGTCGCCTGGAAGGCCTGCAAGAAGTGATTTTCAAAAAACCAGTCGATCCCGACAAGCTAAAAAACATCATCCTGCAGCGGTGTCGCCCAGAGCTTGTTCCCCCATCGCCGTCAGCGGATGAGAAGGAGGCGTAGTGACGCTCCCTGGCTCCGCCACAACGGAAGGCACTGCCGCCTATCAGCAACGTTTTGCCGCCATTCTTCCTTCTACACATTTTCGGGCTGCTGGGAATCTCACACTTTCTTCCATTGGGCTCGGCACGTATTTAGGCGAGGCGGATGAGGCCACTGATGCTCAGTACGCGGCAGCGATCGCGCGCGCGTTGGAGTGCGGCTGTAACGTGCTCGATACAGCGATCAATTACCGCCACCAGCGCAGCGAGCGCGTGATCGGACGAGTTTTAGCTGCACTTGCTCAAAGCGGACGCGTCAAACGTACGGAGGTTTGCGTCGCTACCAAAGGCGGCTACCTGGCGTTTGACGGCGCTGTCCCAGCCGATCCGCGCGCCTATGTGCAGGAGACATTCCTCAAAACTGGCTTAGCCTCAGCAGAAGATATTGTCGAGTGGAATTGTATTGCGCCCCGCTACATTGCCGATCAGGTTGAGCGCAGTCTAACAAATCTTGGTCTAAAGTGTATTGATATTTATTATCTGCACAATCCAGAAGCGCAACTGCAAAAGTGGTCGCGGCGGGAATTTGCCCGCCGGATGGAGGCGGCGTTTACTGTGCTCGAAGAGAAAGTTGCGGCGGGAAAAATCACCTGGTATGGCACGGCGACATGGAACGGCTATCGGCAACCGAATACGGCCCGGGACCACCTTTCCCTTGCAGATCTTATCAATCTTGCCCGGCAAGTCGGCGGCCAGAATCATCACTTCAAGTTTGTTCAATTGCCGTACAATCTGGCTATGCCGGAAGCGCTGACCAAACAGAATCAAACCGTTGGTAGACAAACAGTGAGCCTTCTTGAAGCCGCCCATGATTTTGGCGTTATGGTGATGGCGAGCGCTTCTATCCTCCAAGGAAAACTGGCTGAAGGACTTCCGTCATTTATAGGGGAAGCGCTTACCGGGCTCACGACTGACGCGCAACGGGCTCTTCAATTTACCCGTTCGACTCCTGGCGTGACTACGGCGTTAGTCGGAATGAAATCGATTGCCCATGTTGAGCAAAACCTGGCAGTGGCGAAAGTCCCTCCAGCGTCCATGGAGCAGTTTCAAAAACTTTTTCGTGAACGCCGCGCCGGATGAGCAGCCTTGACTCACCGGCACTAAGCAGGTAGAACAGCGCCACTTTGCCGGTCCCTCTCACGACCGTGCAAGATTTTTGTTATAGTTTTGAGAATACTGACAGAAGAGGACCCGCCTATGCCGACTCCCCTTGAACAATGGGTTGACCAGTGCGCCCAACTTACCAAACCCAAAAACATCGTCTGGTGTGATGGCTCGGAAGCCGAGTACCAACGCCTGATTCAGGAAATGCTCACCACGGGCGCCCTTCATGAATTAAACCAGAAAGAATATCCAGGATGCTATCTCCATCGCAGCGACCCGAGCGATGTCGCTCGCACTGAACATTTGACGTTCGTGTGCACGAGCAAGCAAGAAGACGCCGGCCCGAACAACAACTGGATGCCGCCGGCCGAGGCGAAAGAAAAAGTCGGCGCGCTCTTCTCCGGCAGCATGAAAGACCGGACGATGTATGTTGTCCCATACATCATGGGGCCAACCTCTTCTCCGTACAGCCAGATCGGCGTTGAGTTGACTGACAGTCCATACGTCGTGGTCAATATGCGAATCATGACGCGCATGGGAAAAGTGGCTCTCGATCGTCTTGGCTCGTCAGACCATTACGTCAAAGGACTTCACTCGCTGGGCGATTTGAGTCCAGAGCGACGCTTTATTCTCCACTTTCCGCAGGAACGGCTAATCTGGTCAGTTGGCTCTGGTTATGGCGGGAACGCTCTTCTCGGCAAAAAGTGCCATGCGCTGCGCCTTGGGAGTTACATGGCTCGCGAAGAGGGATGGTTAGCCGAACACATGTTGATCCTTGGCATTGAAGAGCCCAGCGGGAGGACTACCTATATCGCCGCGGCCTTCCCGAGCGCCTGCGGCAAAACGAACATGGCCATGCTTGTCCCCCCGCCAAGCCAAAAGGGGTACAAGGTCTGGACAGTTGGAGAAGATATTGCATGGATGAATGTCGGTCCGGATGGCCGCTTGTGGGCCATTAACCCGGAAGCAGGGTTCTTCGGCGTGGCGCCGGGAACGAGTCGGCGGACGAATCCGAACGTCATGGAGACCATCCGCAAAAACACCATTTTTACAAACGTCGCCCTCACGCCGCACAAAACGCCGTACTGGGAAGGCATGGAGGGACCGCCGCCGCATGAAGCGACGGATTGGCAAGGCAAGCCGTGGACGCCTGACAGTGTCACGAAGGCTGCGCATCCCAACGCCCGCTTCACCACGCCGGCCAGCCAGTGTCCTTCTATATCGCCAGAGTGGGAAAACCCACAAGGCGTGCCGATCTCCGCCATCCTGTTCGGCGGCCGCCGCGCGAATCTTGTTCCCCTCGTGTATCAGTCATTCAACTGGCAGCACGGGGTGTTTCTTGGCGCGACGATGGCGTCAGAAACCACGGCGGCGGCGACTGGACAAGTGGGCGTGGTCCGGCGCGATCCTATGGCTATGCTGCCGTTCTGCGGTTACAACATGGGCGATTATTTTGCGCATTGGCTTCGGATGGGACAGCGGTTAAGCGATCCGCCTTTAATCTTTCGCGTTAACTGGTTCCGCATGAACTCGGAAGGCAAATACTTGTGGCCAGGATTCGGAGAGAATCTGCGCGTGTTGCGCTGGGTGATCGCGCGCGTGTATGGGGAAGTTGGCGCACGAGAAACACCAATCGGCTATATTCCCTATCCGACCGGCATTGACGTCACGGGGTTGGATATTTCTCCGGAAGCGATCAAAGAACTTTTCGCCATCGACCGTAACGGTTGGCTTGAAGCGGTTGCCGGTCAACAAGAGTTTTTCCAGAAATTCGGCGACCGCATGCCGAAGGAATTGTGGCAAGAGCGCGAAACGCTGGCGAAACGACTGCAAAGCTAGGGGTGAGGGATTAGGGGTTGGGGGCTGGTAAAACAGCTTTCCCCCAGGCCCCAGGCCCCAGGCCCCAGGCCCCAAGCCTATGGCCATTCGTATCACCAAAGTCTACACTCGCACTGGCGATAAAGGATTCACCAAACTCGTCGGCGGCAAGAAAGCGCCCAAGGACGCGGCTCGTATCGAAGCCTACGGAACGCTCGACGAACTCAATTCCGTCCTCGGCCTCGCCCGCGTCTTCAATGACGACTTGAAAGATCGTCTTCCTGCCGCGCAACATCTGGACGGGATTTTTCGCCGTTTGCAAAATGAACTATTCGATCTCGGCAGCGAACTCGCCACACCTCCTGATTTCTCGTATGAGGGCATGTTTCGCGTCGGCGAGGACGAGGTCAAAGCGCTGGAAAAGCTGATTGACGATTTACAAAAAGATCTGGCTCCGTTGAACTCGTTCATCTTGCCCGGAGGCGGAAAAGTCGGCGGGTTTCTCCATCAGGCGCGGACGGTGTGCCGCCGCGCGGAACGGGACATTTTGCGCCTGTCTCGTGAAGAAGAGGTGAGTCCGTATCTGTTGAAGTACGTCAATCGCCTGAGCGACCTGCTTTTTGTGCTTGCCCGCTGGGTGAGTAAAAATCTTGGCGAGCCCGAATATTTGTGGGAGCGTGGGCTGCGCGGCCATGATCGCGCGGCAAAAGCGGCGTCCCAGAAAAACAATTCACGCACCACGTCACACGCGCCACGTACTACGTGATGCGTATGGCGTGTCACGTAATCTTGGAGATAAGCGTTATGGCGGAATCCACACTGTATTTCAAACAAATCGAAATCGGGCCGATGCAGAATTTCACCTATCTGATCGGTGATCCACAGACGCGCGAAGCCCTTGTGGTGGATGCGGCGTGGGATATTCCTGCGCTCCTGCAGCTCGCCGAACAGGACGGCTATACTATTACGAAAGCGCTCGTCACTCACTATCATCAAGATCATCTTGGCGGTGACTTTGCCGGGCATCATATCGAGGGCGCTGCTGAGTTGCTCGAAAAGATTAAAGCCAAAGTCTACATTAACAAAGCCGAAGCGCCGTTTCTTGCCCGGCTCACCGGCCTCTCCGACTCGGACATTGTCAAGGTTGAGGGGGGAGACAAGACAACAGTTGGTCATATCGACGTCACCTTCATCCACACGCCTGGCCACACCCCTGGCTCGCAGTGCTTTCTGATTGAGAATCGGCTTGTTGCTGGAGACACGTTATTCATCAATTCCTGCGGTCGCGTCGATCTTCCCGGCAGCAATCCTGAAGACATGTATTACAGCTTACGCAAACTTTCCGAGCTGGCTGACAGCACCATCCTCTATCCAGGACATAATTACGCCAATAAACCCTTCGCGTCGCTCGCTGAGCAAAAACGCCATAACCCGTATTTACACCTCAGCAGAAGAAACCTGCAGGATTTCCTCTCCATGATGGGATAAACGAGCCTCCTGTACACATGAAAGGGTCTCGTCGTGATCATTCGCAAAAAACGCGGCAACTTTCTAGAAGATTTTCGCGTCGGTCAACTCTTTCGTCATAAAGTCGGCAAGACAGTAACGGAAGGATTATTCAACGCGTTCACCGAATTTGGCATGACCACCAACCCGCTCAGCAAAAACCTGCGCTACGCACAGCGCTATGGATTCAAAGGAATGATCGCTCCCCCTGGGTTGGTGATGAACATTGTGTTTAGCCAAAGCGTGGAGGACATTTCCGAGAACGCCCGTGCGAACCTGGAATATCGCGACATGCGTTTCGGCGCTCCTGTCTATATTGGCGATACAATTGAAGTCGAGACCACGATCCTTGGCGTGCAGCCTTCCTCCAGAGAGCCGGATCGCGGCGTCGTACACGTGCAGACAACCGGGCGGAACCAAAACGGCGAGGTCGTACTCACACTGCAACGCAAGGTCCAGGTGTGGAAAGATAAACAAGAGGCCAAAGTTGAAGCCTCCGCCCTGGCCGAGGTTCCTCAGATTCCATGTGAACTCCAGCTCCCGGCGTATGACCAAAGCCGAAACTATACCGAGCTGGCGCATCTCACCAATCCAGACACGTACTTTGAAGACTTCAACATTGGAGATGTTATCGAGCATTCTCGTGGGCGCACGGTCACAACGGCCCATATGGAACTGACCGCCATGCTCGACAACACGTCGCAGGTGCATAGCAATCAGTACATGATTGATCAGAACCCGGGCAAATACATCGGCGGGCAGTTGATCGTGTACGGTGGGATTCCGTTCAATCTCTGCTTGGGATTGTCCTGTCCCGATGTTGGCGATAACACGGTCGGCGACGTCTGCTACCTCACAGGCCGTCACACCGGGCCAGTATTCGTGGGCGACACCATCTTCGCCGCCACGGAAATCAAAGACAAACGGGACTATCCAGGTCGACCGGATCTGGGCATTGTCTTGACCATCTTACGCGGCCACAAGTTCGTCAAAAAAGGCGAGGCGTGGGAGAAGATGGAGATCTTCTATTTAGAGCGAGAGATGGCGGTGAAACGACGGAGTCATTACACATAAAGAAGGCATCGTAAACGGCTCTGACCAGGATGAAGATTCCAGCGAGCGAGATTGCTGAGTCGTTACACAAGTCCGGCAAGCTCCCGTATGGATGGAAACCGGCGCGCCAAGGGTTACGTAAGGTAAAGGTGAAGAATTTACAAATTTTAGACGCTCTTCGTGAGCATTTGCCGGGGGAGTGGCGAAAGGTGTACCATCGTGGTCAAGATGGAACGGAAATCCACTATTTCGAGCACGAACACACGGGGAAAGTCTGGGGCGTCAAGGTGAAGTAACCTCATGTCACGATCCTTACATACTGCGCTTGTGAGTCTCTTAGAGAGTCCGTCGTTGTCAGATACGGAGCTGCGTCGTCTTATCGGGTGGTATGCCTTGTCCTTGACGGACTTGCTTAGACGGAAATGCATTACGGTACGCTACGCTGAACAGACGCTTTTTAATCTCGACGTGGTGCAGAAACTGAAGCAGCGCCGTTTAGAAGATTGTGTGGAGCTACTCGATTGGGGCATGCAACTAGAAGATTGGGAGGAGCATACACCAGAGCGGCTACCAGACGCCTTCGCCGCCATCGAGCGGTTAGCTCAGGGCTTACTTGAAGCAAGTCCGACTTCGTCCTCAATCTCGCCAAAATCTGTCCGACAACAGACACGGCGGCAACCACAATCGGGGAAGAAACCTGTGAAACGACGGAGCCACTACGCGTAAAACCGGCGAGAGATGGCCGTGATCGCCGTCTCTCTGAAAAAATAAGAGTGTCGGGGCATAGGGGAGATGCGCCATGACCTTTGATGAAGCGCTAGACCAGATCCGCGCCCTGCTGCGACAGCGCGGTCGGGTGACCTACCGGTCGCTCAAGCTGCGTTATCAGTTAGTCGAGGCTGAACTGGTGTATCAGCGCGGGCTGCTGCCACGGGCTCGATACATCTTCAAGCATGCCCTCATTCAGGATACCGCCTATCAATCTCTGCTGAAGAGCAGACGCCAGCAACTGCATCAGCAGGTTGCCCGGGTGCTTGGTAGAGCGGTTTGCCGAGACGGTGGAGACCCAGCCTGAGCTGGTCGCACATCACTACACCGAGGCAGGGCTCGCCGAGCAGGCGATTCTCTATTGGCAACAGGCGGGACAACGAGCTAACCAGCGCTCAGCGTATGCAGAAGCAATTAGTCATCTCACCAAGGGACTGGAGTTGCTCAAGACCTTGCCGGATACTCCCGAATACGTCCAACAAAAGCTCGGGTTACAGCTTGCTTTGGGTGAATCGCTTATAGCGACCAAGGGCTATTCAGCCTCAAAAGTGGGACAAATCTATGCTCGGGCACGGGAACTGTGCCGGCGGGTAGGCGAAACTCCCCAACTTTTTACCGTGCTGGCTGGACTCTCAGCATTTCATACCATACGGGGAGAGTTACGAGCGGGACATGAGGTGCATAGGCAGCGACTGCGTGTCGCCGAAAGCATACAAAGTCCAGCGCTCCTTCAGACGGCTCACTAGGCGTTAGGAGAGGGCCCTAGTCTATCTGGGAGAATTGCTCGAGGCTCAGACTCACCTGGAACAAGCGATTATTCTCTATGATCCACGGAAGCGTCGTCTTGGCGCGATCCATGACTCTGATGTTGCCGGTCTCTCTATTGCTGCCCTTAACCTGTTGCTGCTTGGCTATGGGGTGGGTGTTGGCTGAACAAGAACAAGTGGAGGAAGGGATCGTCCAGATACGCCAGGGCCTAGCTCTGTGTCAAGCAATAGGGGCAGAGCTGTGGACGCCAGATTTTCTTATGTGGCTGGCCTCAGCATATGGGAAAGTAGGATAAGTAGAGGAAGGGATGACCTTACTGGCCGAGGCGATAGCGATAGTGAACAAAACTGGGAAGCGTGTTCATGAGGCAGAACTGTATCGACTGAAAGGCGAGCGAACACTACAAAAGTTCCAAGTTTCAAGTTCCAAGTTTCCCCCAACACCCAAGCGGAGGCGGAAGCCGAAGCATGCTTCCTTAAAGCCATTGACATTGCTCGCAAGCAGCAAGTCAAATCACTGGAGCTGCGAGGTAATGAGTGTAGTCCGCCTATGGCAACAAGCTGCCCAACATGCATCACGCAACACGTGTCAGAGGACACGCACCACGAAACACGCGCCCAACTCACCGCCTCCAGCACCATGCTCGCCGATGTGTACAACTGGTTCACCGCAGGCTTTAACGCGAAAGACTTGCAAGAAGCCAAGGCGCTGTTAGACGCATTGAATCATTGAGTGATTGTATCGTCAGAGCTATTGAAGAATTGAGCGATTTCCTTTTTTTCAATGACCCGATCAGCCGCTGACTCAATGACTCAATCGCTTACGCCAACAGCGTCCGCGCAATCACCTTCAGCTCAAGAATCGGCTTGACGCCTTCAAAAATCGGCAATACCAGCGCATCGACTACGTAGCGGGAGATAGCGTATTCTTCACCATATCCCCAGCCGCCGTGGATCAACTGTCCTTCCTGTGTCACCCACACGGCCACGTCACACGCCAACAACTTCGCCATGGCGGCGGTAACCGCCGCGGCTTCGTCTTTGTCCATCGCCGGCGCTGCAGCATAGGTCAATTGCCGCGCTGCCGCGATGTGCGTCGCCATTCGTCCTAGCTTGTACTGCGTGAGCTGGAAATCACCGAGCGCGTTACCAAATTGCTTGCGCTCATTGGCGTAGACGGCGCTGACCTCCAACGCGGCTTGCGCCAGGCCAGTTGCGCGACCGCCGGTCTGCAATCGTCCAGCGGCGAAACCCGCCATCTGCAAGTAAAACCCTCTGTTCAGTCCTCCTTCTTCACCAACCAGGTTCTCGGCAGGCACAAAGTAATTCTCAAAGTTTAGTACGTAGGAGTGCATGCCGCGATAACCAAGCGTGGGAATGGCGTTCCCCTGCAGCACGCCGCCACCCGCTTGCTTCATTTCAAAATCATGCCCGGGGAACTGATCTTTCTCAACGATAAACAGAGAAAGACCACGGGCGCCGGATTTGGCGTCTTGATTGGTGCGTGCTAACAAGGCGATAATGTTTGCCCTGCCGGCAAATGTGCACCACGCTTTAGCGCCATTGATCAGATATCCCTGCTTGCCGTCCACAACGGCAGGTTCGGCTTTGCACTTCACCGACGCCACATCCGAACCGGTATCCGGCTCGGTCACGGAAATCGCCACCATCAGTTGACCTGCAGCGATGGGTGGCAACCATTTCTTCTTCTGCGCTTCGGTTCCCCCGCGTAATAACGCCTTCGTCAGAATTTCTGGCCGGGTAATCAGGCTGCCAGCCACTCCGAGTGACGCAGCAGACAATTCCTCCGTGGTAATAATCATGGCCAGATTGCCCATACCGCCGCCGCCGTATTCTTCTGGCACGGACATGCCGAAGAAGCCAAGTTCGGCCATCTGCTGAATGATGTGCTCAGGGATTAACTCATCATGGCGATGCACCCGCTCCGCCACTGGCGAGACTTCGCTTCTGGCGAATTGCCGAACGGAATTGCGCGTCATGAGGGCAATGTCGCTCTCCAGCCAGGAGTTATTCACGCCGCGGTTGGCGATGACGGCTTTGCCAATCTTCCGGAAGCGACCCTCATGCGCGCCGTCACGGAGAGCGGCTTTGACCTCTGCACGCCCAAGCGTATCCGCCAAAAATCCCTCGCTGAAACCAAAATCGGAGAGGTGAATATCGGCTTGCCCCAACAGTTTCTGGCCAATTTCAGCGGCGAAACCAAGCGCGATGTCATTCGTCTCCGCATCGCCTTTACCGCTCGACGCCTGCGCGTAGGCAAGGAGGGCGCGTGCGGCTTCTACTTCCGTAGAAAGATAGGCAAGCCGCTCAGCATGAACTTGATGCTCGTCGATGCCCTTCCCGCCCTCGGTTATGGTACGGCCGTGCTGTAATGCCTCGTCCCGGACCTTTTGGAGTGCATCAACGATCGTGGTGGTCTGCTGTAATACATCTGCCATATGGCGCTCTCCTCACAGGGATTTTTTATCAGCCGAGTTAGAAGGGACTTGCATACCATCCCCGAAAAAGCTGAGCTAGGGAGGTTGGGTCACGCGGCTGAATCTGTTAAAAGTCCTGGGTTTCAGGCAATATTAAGCCATTGAAAAACTGAGCCATTGGGTGATTGAGCCATTGAAGAAGAAGTGCCTCATTGAGCGATTGAGCCATTGAGTGATTGAAAGACTGTGATTTCTCAATGACTCGATGAGTCAATGAAAAAATGACTCAATAGAAATAAGGGCCCGACGGCCCGATCCGCTTTTATACAGCAGTGAAGAGAGGAGAGCCTCATGTTCGTTCTTGAAGGCGGCAAGCGTTTCGTCATTCCCCGCACGGAAATGACGTATCCTGGTCATAGCATGAAGCTGCATCAGAATGCAGCGGACCCGGTGAAGTCCCCGGTTGACCACGTCATGATGGATTTTGAAGACGCCTGTCCGTACGAGTTCAAAGGTCCCAAGAGTCGCCAGTGCGTGGTCGAGGCGCTTAACACGCTCGACTTCGGCAAGAAAGTCATTACTGTGCGCCCCAATAACATTCGTTCGGAATTCTTCCTGGGCGACCTGGAAGCGATCATGCTCGGCGCGCCGGATAAATTTCACGGCATCATCCTCCCCAAAGTGCATGGTCCAGACGACATTAAGTTTGTCTCCAGTCTACTCGACAATTTAGAGAAACAAGGCCGCTGGAAAAGCCGGGTGCAGATTGAATCGCTCATCGAAATTCCCCAAGCCTTAGTCAAAGCCTACGACATTGCCACGGCTTCGGATCGCATGGCGGGCTTGATCTTCGGCATCGCTGACTTCGCCGCGACCCTTGGCATTCGCGAGATCGTCAAGAATCAGAACCTCAACTTTCTTTATGCGAAACAAGCGGTCGTCGTGGCCGCCAAGGCCGCCGGTTTGCATGCGATTGATAATGTCTACCTGCCGCTCTGGCGGAAAGAAGACGCTCCCGAGAAAGTGGCGGAAATTGAGGCTGGTCTACGGGAAAAGAATGTCGGCGCCGCCAACCTCGGTATGGACGGCACCTGGGTCATCCATCCGCAACAAGCGAAGATCGCTAACGAGTGCTACACGCCGAATGAGTCGCAGGTGCAATACGCGAAGCGCGTGCTTGAACTGTATCACCAGAAAGGCGGCGGTTCGATGCCGGACCCGGAAACTGGCGAGATGATCGATGAGGCGACCATCAAGATCGCCCTTATGGACCTTGCCAAGGCCGTGCAAGCCGGAACAGTGGAAGCCTCGTATCTGGCTGAACAAGCCGCTAAGAGTAAGTCCATCACTGGCTATGACATTCTGGAGCAGATGAAACGGATCGGCTAGGGAACGGGGGTCGGAGGTCAGGGACCGGTTTTTCTGATTCCTGTTTTCCGTTCCCTGATCCCTTTGTCATGTTACAAGAAAAGTAGAGGCTCCTATGCTAAAAAAGATTCACCACATCGGCATCGTCGTTCGCAATCTGGAAGAAGCATTTGGATTTTACAAAGACACCCTAGGCTTGTCGCTTGGCAAAATGGCGACGGTACAAGATCAAGGCGTAAAAGCCGCATTATTGCCGGTCGGCGAAAGTGAAATCGAATTGCTCGAGCCGATCACCGCAGACAGCGGAGTCGCGCGCTTCCTGGAAAAGCGGGGCGGCGGCTTGCATCACCTGTGTTTTGAGACTGATAACGTTGAAGCTGAGCTACAGGGAGCAAAGGACAAAGGCATCAGAGTCATTGATCAGAAGCCGCGTCTGGGACTGGCGGGGATTATCGCTTTTCTCCACCCGCAGGCGTGTTGCAGCGTGCTCGTCGAGTACGCCCAGCCGGTGGATCCCAGTGAGCACTCCTCGCTCCTGGGCGAAGCGCGGAATCGCCGCTTCACGACGAAACGGCTAGACCATGTAGTCGTCGCTGTCAAGGATTTGGAAGGAGCTGTGGCGACGTTCCACAAGAATTTTGGCCTGACGCGTGAAGGCCCCGCCCAGGAGGTGCCAGCCCTCGGCATTCGCAACACCTTTTTGCCAATCAGTGACGCGAAGATTGAGATCGTCGAACCGCTCGGCGAGAAGAGCCCGATCGCCCAGTTCATCGCCAAGAGCGGCGAAGGCATGTACCTGCTGTCGCTCGACGTCGACTACCTTCCTGGCGCTATCCAGGCGTTGTCAGAAAAAGGCATCAAAGCAAATGTCGTTCAGTCTCCCAATAGCGGAGACATTGCGTTCATTAGCCCAAAGCATACACATGGAGTGCTGTTGCAATTGATTTCGCGACGGTGATGAGACTGGAGTGAGGATCGACGAACATGAAAAAAGACGCTCCGTGGGTCATGCGCACGTATTCCGGCCATTCGACTGCGAAGGCCAGTAACGAGCTGTATCGCCTCAACCTCAGCAAAGGACAGACTGGATTATCGGTCGCGTTTGATTTGCCCACACAAACGGGATACGACAGCGATCACTTTCTGGCGCGGGGCGAGGTGGGGAAAGTCGGCGTGCCCGTTTGTCACATCGGCGATATGCAAACCCTTTTTGAGGGCATTCCGCTCGATCGAATGAACACGTCGATGACGATCAATGGTACGGCGGCGTGGCTGCTTGCGCTCTATATCGCCACGGCTGAACGCCAGGGCGTCGATCCGAAGGTGCTCCAGGGCACGACGCAGAACGATATTGTCAAAGAATATCTTTCACGCGGCACGTATATTTTCCCGCCTGCGCCAAGTCTGCGTCTTACGAGCGACACTATCACCTACACCGTCGCCAATGTCCCGAAATGGAACCCGATCAACGTGTGCTCGTATCATTTACAAGAAGCCGGAGCGACGCCAGTCCAAGAAGTCGCCTTTACCTTGTGTACGGCGATTGCCGTGCTGGATACCGTGCGCAGTTCTGGAACACTCAGCGAGGCCGAATTCGCTGAAGCCGTCGGCCGCATCAGCTTCTTCGTCAACTCCGGCATCCGCTTCATTGAGGAAATTTGTAAATTACGGGCCTTTGGGCAACTGTGGGATGAGCTGACGCGCGATCGCTATGGCGTGAGCGATCCCAAACTGCGCCGGTTCCGCTACGGCGTGCAGGTCAATTCGTTGGGATTAACCGAGGCCCAGCCGGAAAATAACGTGCCCCGCATTGTGCTGGAAGCGCTTGGCGTTACTCTCAGCAAGAGCGCGCGCTGCCGTGCCCTGCAGTTGCCGACCTGGAACGAGGCGCTCGGTCTTCCGCGCCCCTGGGATCAGCAGTGGAGCCTGCGCATTCAACAGATTCTCGCCTACGAGACTGACATCTTAGAGTACGAAGACCTCTTCGATGGCAGCAGGGTGATCGAAGCCAGGACCAACGAGATCAAAAAAGCCGCCTGGGCGGAGGTGGAGCGTGTCCAGGAACTCGGCGGCGTGATTGCCGCGCTGGACTATGTCAAAGAACAACTGGTCGCCAGTCACACGGAACGCGTGCGCCGCATTAATGCCGGCGAGCAAATTGTGGTCGGTGTGAACAAGTTTACCGAGACTGCGCCGTCGCCGCTCTATACCGGCGACTCGTCCGCCATTTTGAAAGTCGATGAAGAGGCCGAGCGCGATCAGCTTGCCCGCCTGCGCGCGTTTCGCGCCTCGCGCAACCCGACCGAGGTCGCAGCGGCGCTCGCCGAGTTACGTGAGGCGGCGGTCAGTGGTGCGAACATCATGCCGGCCTCGATTCGCTGCGCGCATGCCGGCGTCACCACCGGAGAATGGTCCCAAACGCTTCGAGCCGTGTTCGGCGAATTCCGCGCGCCTACGGGCATTGGCGGAGCTGCAGCTGCTCGCGGCGTGCATGGCCCTGTTGCGGACCAGCTTGAAGCGATTCGCGCCCGCGTGCGCCAATCGGCGGAGACGTTAGGTCGCCCGCTGAAGGTGCTCATCGGCAAACCCGGGCTAGATGGGCATTCGAACGGCGCCGAACAAATCGCTGTATGGTGTAGAGATGCAGGAATGGAAGTGGTGTACGAGGGCATTCGCTTATCGCCGGACCAGATTGTGGCCAGCGCTCGTGATGAAGGCGTGCATCTCATTGGTCTCAGCATTCTCTCTGGCTCTCATCTGCGCCTCGTGCCGGAAGTGATAGCAGGGCTCAAATCCGAAGGGCTTGGCGAGGTGCCGGTTGTGGTCGGCGGCATCATTCCGGAAGACGACGCCGAGGCGCTGCGCAAAGCCGGGGTCGCCCGTGTGTATACACCAAAAGATTTTGAGATGATAAAGATCCTCTCAGACATGGTGGACGTTGCGGAAGCGGCGCATGGATAGGAAAGATAGTAAAATTCATTTTCCTCCCTCCATTACAGAGGCAGATCAATAGTGTTTGACGCTTGGTATACATCGACGGCGCGAGGTCCTCTCCCCTGGTGGGAGAGAGACAAAGAGAGGGAGCGTCGTCAATGCAGAATGTGGAGGGCGGAATACCATCGCAAGCGTTTTTCATGCGCCATTCCGCCTGCGCTATTCCGCGCTTGTTTCACCCTCTCCCTCACCCTCTCCCCTCAAGGGAGAGGGAACCTGTCGCCAATCGTTCGTTTAACTATATTCAGGCGCGAATCAGACTCCTTTTTCGTACGCTACCCGTGACCACCCAACGTCCCCACATTGACCTCAACGCTCTTCTCCGCTTCGAGCGCAAATCCATTGCCGCCGCGCTCAACTTGATTGAAGATCGCCGTCCCGCACGTCAAACGCAAGCGCTTGCGCTGCTCGATGAACTCGCAGCTCTGCCTGCTCCTGCTCATATCGTCGGCATTACCGGCCCGCCTGGCGTAGGGAAAAGCTCGCTCATTTCTCGCCTCATTGACATAGCAATGCGGAACAAGCGGCGCATGGGGATTGTCGCGGTAGACCCGTCAAGCAAAGTTTCCGGCGGCGCCATTCTGGGCGACCGTGGACGCATGCAGATTCCGCAGCAGGCTCCCATCTACATCCGCAGCTTCGCTGCCCGCGATCGCTTGGGAGGATTAAGTCGCGAGGCGTTCGCCGCCGTCTTCCTGTTGCGTCATCTTTGCGATGTCGTCCTGGTGGAAACTGTCGGCGTCGGACAAAGCGAGACCGATATCGCCCATATCGCCGACACGGTTGTCTTAATCGTGCAACCATTCTCAGGCGATCTTCTCCAGTTT
>DATLYA010000171.1:0-8686 GCA_035575235.1 Candidatus Methylomirabilota bacterium | reverse complement strand
CAGAACACGGCGTGCGCAATACCGAGTCCCCACACAAGAATCAGCGCCAGGAACAAAAATGAGCCGGCAGCACTATAGGTCGCATAACGCAATGCTAACTGTGGCCCTATGTTTTTGAGCATCCGCATGGAACCAATGCCGAGCAGGGAGGAGAGCAAACCAATTGCCGCAATATCGAGGGGCAACGCCATCAGCGAGTTGCGGAGATACGTAGAGGACGTCACACCGCTTTGCCCAAGAGTCGAGAAGGCGCTGCCGGTGATTGTAGCGCCGATAGCAATCGCCGCGATGATGGCGCCGACGTACGACTCGAACAGATCAGCACCCATCCCGGCAACGTCGCCGACATTGTCGCCGACGTTATCAGCAATCACACCAGGGTTGCGAGGGTCATTCTCGGGAATGCCAGCTTCGACTTTCCCGACAAGGTCACTGCCAACGTCCGCCGCTTTGGTATAAATGCCGCCGCCAACGCGGGCAAATAATGCGATGGAGCTCGCCCCCATTGCAAATCCATTGATGTAGGGCGAAGTATCGGGATCATTATAGAGCCCCAAGAAGATACCCACGCCGATCAGGCCGAGGCTCGCCACAGCCAATCCCATCACGGCGCCGCCGTCAAAAGCCACTTGCAGCGCTTCGCCTTCACCCTGGTCTTTCGCCGCCTGTGAAGTGCGGACATTCGCTTTGGTGGCGGCCTGCATGCCGAAGAGCCCAGCCAAGACCGAACACAGTCCGCCGCTGACAAAGGCAATGCCCGTCTGCCATGCAATTTTCCAGGAGAGCAGGAGAAACACCACCACGATAAAAACTGCAAGGATACGGTACTCGCGTCGTAAGAACGCCATTGCCCCCTCATAAATGTACCCGGCAATTTCACGCATCTTCTCGTCGCCGGCTGGACGGTTTTGCACAGCAAGGTAGATCAGGAGCGCTACTCCGAGCCCTACGAATCCCAGATAAGGAGAAAGATATGCAATAACACCCATCGCCTCGTTATCCTCCCTCTGCAAGATGAGACAAATTATCCTCGGCAACTGGGGCTGGATCCATGAAGGACCGCGCCCTCCACAGTTGCCGGGAAAATAGACGCTTCTCGAAAAAGAGTAAAGGGGCAGGAAGTCTTGCAGCTATGCGCCGCTAAGAGCAACGCCGCTTGTGGCAGCTTGCCTGCGCCTTTTTCGTTTCGGAGAGGATAAGGCGTCGTTGATCACCAGCCGCATAATTTCCTCAATCTTACGGGCTTTTTTCTGCGAAGGGCTGCCGGTTTTTTGATAACGCAGGCCAGCGCCAATCTTCATCGCCGCCATAGTGAGCTCACATCGCTTCGATTGATTTTGTTGAACTCCTGCATCGGCTATCCCTTACGCCGTTTGCGGCGATTCGCCACAAATTGCCCGATCCCTAGCGCAATCATCACCAATGTAAAAATTCCAATCCACAGCATGTTGCCTTCCATACAAGATCCTCCTTTCTTAGCTATGACCTCTTCCGTAACTTGCTACTCCACACCATCAGTCCACCAGCAGCAGCGGTAATAACCAGCATAACGATGCCCCATAGAGCTGGATCGAGATCCATAGGTCCCTCCTTGAAAAAAAGAAGTCTTATCGCCCCTCTCCTTAGTGCTTCCGAAAGCAAGTCTTCTCCCCGTCTATATTTGCAGCCACCACTTGAGGAGAAGCAGCAGAGCGATCGGAGCAATAAGGAACCAAAAAAGAGCCTTAAAAGTCGCAGACCGACCAGTCTCCTGCTTCTGCGAACCGGGGAAAGAGTCGGACGTTACGTGCGGCTTTGATTCAGACGCCGTCGGATTGTCGCGTTCCGCCATAAAATTTTTCTCCAGAGTCAAACAAGTGCAGACACTGCGCACAACGCAGTGTACAGACACGGCAAAGCCAGGTTTTTACCTTGCGCTTATGCCCACGGCACTAAAGGGCCGTGACGCTTTCTGCTCAGGAAAAGCTGCTGAAGAGGCTAACTGAGGAACGGATCGTTTGAGGAAGAGGGTGGGGCGATTTTCCGGGGAAAAAACAACTGCAATGACCAGAGGCCCTGATCTGACACACGCCAGATGCTACTTGCTCTTTGACCCCAGTCCGAAGCGGGGCGACAGGCGAGAATCAAAGGGAGGCGCTGCTTATTTTGTCGCGCGCCTTGCAGGAAGAATTCTTGAGAGGCAGACGTGGGTTTGGTAAAGAGCTGCTCACTGTCGCCAGCGCATGCCTCTTGAAAAACCGGGATGGAATGCGGCTCCTGAGAGGATGGCGGGCTAAGCGGCGGCATTATGCCGCCGGTGTTCAGTATAACAACGATAAGGATTACCCACCTTGTCCAGAAATAGCAAACGCGGGACATAAATCGCAGAAAGCACCTTTTCTCCTGCAAGAAGAAGTGTCAAGTAGGGAAGACATTCTTCCTTACCAGGAATTGTCTCCCCTATCATCGCTGGCTCTTTCCTGGTGCGGAGAAGATCTTTCCTGTGTCCCTGCACTGCCCGGCAAAACCCTTGACACCCTTACGGGACAAGCATAGCCTGCCCCTCGCTCTGGTTCGCTGTGTCGCCGCGATCAGGCGAAACAGACTCATGTTGAGGAGGACTTTCATTCATGTTGCCGCGCAAATGGATGGAAGCGTACGTACGCTTCCTCCTTCGTCACCGCTGGCCAGTCATCGGGCTCTCCCTTCTCGTCACCCTCTTCCTGGGGTATGAGCTCTCGAACACGAAAATCCAGATGAACTTTCTGGATTTCTATCCTCCCACGCACCCTTATACGCAGCTTGCTCGCAAACATGCGCGCATGTTTGGCTCCGCCAACGTCCTCGTGGTGGGCGTCGAGGTCAAAGACGGCGATATTTTTAACGTTGAAACGCTCAACAAAATAGACCGACTCACCGTCGCGCTCATGGAAACGCCGGGCGTGAATCCCTGGCAAGTTTTATCTATCTCGCACCCGAAAGTGCGGAACATCTTGATCACTACGGCGGGCGTCAAAGTGCTGCCGCTCTTCTTCCCTGGTCCGCCCAAAACCCCTCAGGAAGCAACGCGCATCAAGAAAGCCGTGTACACCAACGACGGCATTCTCGACTTCTTCGTCTCTCGCGATAACAAGACAGCGCTGATCACGGCAGGCTTTTGGGAATCGGGACTTGATTTCGCTAAAATGAAAGAGCGCCTGTTCAAGCTCCAAGCTCAAGAGACTGACGCCAATCATACAATCTACATGACCGGCTTTCCCATGCTGTTCTGCTGGATTTTTGACTACAAAAGCTGGATCTTTTACATCACCGGCTTAACCATTCTCTCTATCGTGCTTTTACTGTGGTTCTATTTTCGCACGCTTCAAGGCGTATTGATTCCGCTCTTTTCCGGCGCGCTCAGCACGTTTTGGGCCTTGGGGTTCGCCGGCGCTTTGGGCTTCACCATCGATCTCCTCATGATCGTGGTGTTCCTGCTGATTACGGCTCGCGCGTTGTCACATTCTGTGCAGTCTATGGAACGCTATCATGAAGAATACTTTCGCCTAGGCGATAAAAACGCGGCGATTTTGCAATCCTATCTGGGACTGTTCTCTCCAGCCCTGGTGTCGATTGCGGCGGACGGCTTCGCCATTCTCAGTCTTGCGGTAGCGCATATTCCGCTGGTGCAAAAACTGGCGGTCATGTCAAGTTTCTGGATTTTCACGATCTCTGTCAGCGTGGTCACGCTGCACCCCATCATTCTAACCTTCTTGCCTCCTCCTCGCCATGATCCTAAAGCAGGGAAGCGCCTCTCTGATAAAATCTACACCACCATCAACCGTGGCCTGGTCAAGATTAGCCGCGGCAACGTTCGCTACGCTATGGTCGCCAGCTTTATCCTTGCCCTGCTGGTTGGCGTGTACTACGCCAGACAGTTAAAGATTGGCGACGTCTCGATTGGCAAAGCGCTTTTCTACGCTGACCATCCCTACAATGTGGCGTATGATCGCGTCATCCACAAAGGCTTTGTCGGCATCTCCTCGCTCACGATCATCGCGGAAGGCCGAGAGCCCGGAGTCTTTCGCGACGTGAAATCACTCAACGCCCTGGAGCAGTTCCAGCGTTACATGGAGCGCAACAACCCCATGGCGGGCGGGAGCGTCAGCGGGGTTGACGTCATTCGCCAACTCTATCAGATGTTCGAGGAAGGCATTCCGAAGTGGGCGATCGTACCAAACGATGCGCATGACGTCGGCAACATGTTCTCGTATTTTCTGATGTCAGCTGGCGCCCCGGCCCTGGAACGTTTTGTCGATAAAGATTTGCAAAACGCCACTATTACGATCTTCTTCAAGGACTACACGCATGACACGATCATGAGCGCGCTCGAGCGCGCCAGGCAATACATCGCCTCTCACCCGGCGGAAAACATTGATTTTCGTCTGGCCGGGGGTCTGTTCGGCATTCTCGCCGCGGTCAATGAAGAGGTGGAATGGTCCTATCGTGTCAACCTGTATCTCGTGCTGGCTACGGTGTTCATCTTGAGCTTTCTGACATACCGGTCATTGGCGGGCGCACTGATTGTGATGATTCCCTCCATCGTCGCCCAACCTTTGACGGAAGCCATCATGTATTGGGCCGGCATCGACATGAATATCAACTCGCTGCCGATCGCCGCCATTGGCATCGGCATTGGCATTGACTACGGCTATTACGTGCTGTCCCGCATCACGGAGGAATACGCCCATTTTCCGGATGTCGATCAGGCGATCGAAGAGGCGCTAATGACGACCGGACGCGCTATTTTGTTCACCGGCACGACGCTCACCGCGAGCGTGATCTTCTGGCTATGGTTTCCGATGCGCTTCCAGGCTGAGATGGCGCTCTTGCTCGCGCTTATTCTTTTTTTGCATGTCGTTGGAGCTTTAGTCTTTATCCCGTCAATGGTGTCACTCTTCAGGCCCAAATTCGCCATTACCGGGGCCGTCGAACCCGCCCCTACGCCGCTGTCCGCAAAGCAGGCGTCCGCGTCTTAGCAGCGTCTATTGGGTTTATAGAGTTCGTTGGGTTCATAGAGTTTCTTGAGTTTCTTGGGTTTGTTGGGTTTATGGGGTTTACTAGGCTCTTAAGTTTTCCTTCAGCCTTATGAACTTTACCACCCTACAAACACTGCAAACTCTATAAACTCTACAAACTCAATAAACCTTATGAACGCTCACAACTCGTTGCTGCTCACCGTCCGCCTGCATGCTCTTGGGACTCGACTTCAATAAGAAGCGAACGGGGAACCAGCACTTCGCCAGCGGCAATGTCCTTCTCAGAGGCGCGTTCGACGGCCAATTTGCACGCCGCTTTGAGATCAATGCCGTGAAACTCGAGGTCGAGCTCATCGGACGACACCCAGGCGTGCACTCTTTTCCCGTCGCCGAGCGTACACAAATAGCCGGTATACCGCCGCGCACGGTCTTTTTTCTTCTCCATATCAACGATTTTCAGCCGAGCCACAGTCCCTCCTTTCTAACGCCGCTCACGACGCAAGAATCCAGTGAGGTCAACCCGTGTGCGCAACACGCGCAATTCTTCTTCTGTCGGCGGATCAGTGGCAGGCGCTTGAGAAGGGCTCTCAAGCGCAAACCCGGTCTGCGCTTGTACTTGCGCCGCGGACACGCCGGGATGTACAGAACGCAACCGCATCCGTTTGGTGTCGTCGGCAAAGTCCATCACACACAGGGGGGTGAGGCAGTATTTGGGACCGCCTCCTGGCAGCCCCAGCGTGCGTCGCGCATCAGCACCGCCGGTCCCCCAGCCATAAGCGCTGATAAAATCACACCGTTCAACGAAGATGCGCGGCGAATGCGAGTTCAACACAATGTAATAGCGTCCAACATGCGTGCTCAACGTAGGAGTGCCTACTGAGCCTGGACCGCGAAAGCGCAAGCAGCGGTAATCCGAGCCAACGCCGATAAGGTTTGTGTTGCCATAGGGATCCACCTGCACGCCGCCGATAAAGAAAACATGGCGATCCCAGTCTTTGACGCGATCAAAGCGATGACCAGTATCGCTGTATGACTCCGCCCAGCGTACGACGCGCCGATCCCAGCCGAAGGCCGGCATGGGCAAACTCTGCAGGTGAAACACGTTCATGCGCGCGCCAAGGAAAATAAGCTCCATATTGGGCCCATGCATGAGATGTGCAAGTCGAACGGCCGCTTCAACGACCGGCATGGCGACCCCGACGCGCAACACGTCGCCATCCTGCAACTCACGCGCGAGCACGACGGCCATCAGCTCTTGGGCAGAGTACTCATGCAGCATATACCCCTCAGTATACGACACTTAATCGGCAATAGGGACGGAGGCTTCCGGCGCTCTTTCCCCCTCAGGTTTCCACCGTAGCCAATCAAACGCCTGCTGCCCCCAACAAAAAGTGATAGCATAGCGAGCAATCACATAACCCACCATAGCCCCCACTATCACGTCGGTAGGATAGTGGTCGCGAAATAGGACGCGGCAACACCCAACCAGTACGATCATCACTACAGCAAATGGGCGCAAGCGAGGGTAGAGAGAGATGAGAAACACACTCATCACTGCAGCCAAGGCGGTGTGACTCGAGGGCATTGACCAGAGTTCCCATGGATGCCGCTGCGTAAGATCCCAAGAATAGCGCAAAGCAAGCTCGCCAGTCTTAGTCGGGAAAGGATACGCGTGCCACAACCCCATAAACGCCATGGGGTCACCGTATTTCGGACGAGGTCGGCCAAGGCATATTTTTAAGAGGAGGCACGACAAATCACTCACGGCAATCGCCGCAAGCCAGTCGAGCAAGCGCCGTCGCTGTCGTGGGTCTGCAAGCCAGATGATCGCCATGCCCATCAAGGTCGCACTTAACTGCCCGTATTGCTGCACGGTCTGGAGCTCAACCCGAAAGTCCGGTCCAAGTTTCAGGCCAACAAAACTCCGAACGATCGCACCATCGAAAGGAAAGAACAGTAACACCAACACCGAGGCAACCCCGATCGGCGCCGAGAGGGAGCCTCTCCACCCAAACGTCCTAGTACTCATATAATGCAAGCAACCGCTTGATGCCCACGCGTTCGAGATAGTCCCCATGAGTGGCCGGTTCCCGGCAGTACCGATTCAGATACGCGTCCAGCGCCCCGGGACGGTTTTCTTGGGCCGCAGCGGTAGCGGCTTCAATGTACCTGCGTAAATGATCACTATCTTGCACATAAAACCCACGGCTGTAGAAAGGATGAGCGCCGTATGGCGCACGCACGATCGCATCAGCTCCGGCAATCGTTGTCGCCCATGGATTTGCACGAACTTCTTCATTGGCAATCACACGCTCAACCTGCACAATCGTGCGATCGGCCGCACGGTAGAGAAAGAGATCGAGCCAGCCCGGCCCACCAATGTGTTGGACATTGCCGTAAGGGTCGGCAGTCGCCGCATGCAGCAAAGCGATATCCGGCTTAATCGGCGGCACGGCAATTAAGGTTTCTCCACGTAGCGGATCATGAAACACCTTGAGATCAGGGTTCACCTCAGGCAGCGACGTGCCGACGCCGCCACGCCACGGTAAGAATGGCAATGCTTGGGCTGCGGCTTGTAGTCCTGTGGTCAAAATCCCCTCCTCGCATTCCCACACTTCGATCTCTCCACGCTCCGCCGCGCGACGGAAGGACGGCGCGACCGGGACGCCAAAACCACCGCCAGCATAATAGCTCACGACTTTCCGGACACAGCCTGCAGCAATGAGCAAATCAAGACTCAGACCGCTATCAATCACCGTGAGATTCTTCACGCCACGGCGGATGATATGCCGCAGCAGCGCCATAGGCGCCGGCGCTCCCACAGCAATCGTCATCCCGTCTCGCACCCACTCCGCCGCTTCGATCTCACCAAGAATGCGTTGTCGCCGTTCAGTGCCCACGACTCGCCACCCTTTTTTGTGGCACCATATGCCCCAGCAACGAGAGTGGCAAGGCTGGCCCTGTCAAAGAAGGCGCAACAAACAACAAGGCAGAATCGGAGAAGCGGGGGAACGGAGAAGCAGGAAAAGGCATGAAATCAATAATGGAGGGTGCGCCCCGCGCACCGCTTCAGAGAGAGATAGCATCTCCTCTACGATTCGCGTACAGTCGCGCTGACAGTGGCAGGAGAGCAGCTCGGAAAAAACAAAAAGGAGGAATACCATGCCCCATGATCGTGTCGCAGTCGTCGCTGGAGTTGGACCAGGTATTGGCGCGCGTTTTGTTGAAACCTTTGCTCAGGAAGGATACCGCGTCGTCGCCCTCGCACGCAGTGCGGACAATCTCGCGCGGATTCGCACCGGCTTAGGCTCCATCGCGGACCGCTGTGTCTTCTGGCCTGCGGATATCACCAATCAAGAGGCGGTGAAGCAAACCTTTGCCCGCGTGCGCACTGAATTAGGCCCAGTCAACCTTTTGATCTGCAATGCGGGCGGCGGCGCAAAACGCGGCTCATTCCTCGACATTACAGCGGAAGACTTTCTCAAAAATCTGCATGGACAAGTGTTTGGCCCATTTCTCTGCGCCAAACAAGCGATTCCTGACATGCTGGCGCACGGCGGCGGAACAGTCGTCTACATTGGCGCGACAAGTTCCGTAAAGGGCTACGCCAAATCATCGGCCTTCGCCACTGGCAAATTTGCCTTGCGGGCCTTAGCCCAATGCAACGCCCGCGAGTTTGGTCCGCAGGG
>DATLYA010000170.1:0-6702 GCA_035575235.1 Candidatus Methylomirabilota bacterium | reverse complement strand
GGAAAGTGTGGGGGTGTTGCACATGCAGACACAAATTCGACGCGGCGAAATTGAAGGCGCCGACGTCTATGCAATCTATTCAGACTTCTCCCGCGCCATGAGCGCGTTTCAAGCCGCGCTCCAATCTTCGGCGCGCATCACGCAAACGAGTCTCCTCGACTTTCTCAGGTAACCGTCATGCTAGTGCTGACGCGCCGGCCAGGAGAAAGCATCACCATCGGAGACGATATTATCGTCACCGTCATTTCCGCTAGCGGTGGACAGGTGCGCCTTGGCATTACTGCCCCGCGCAGTGTGCAGGTGTTGCGAGAAGAAATCTACAAAGCGATGCAGGAAGAGAACCGAGAGGCCGCCCAGGGACGCCAACGTGAGAAGGGGCTGGCGAGCGCGGCGACTCGGCTTCGAGCCCATCGGAAACCCCAGGAGGATGTATGATTGTGAGCGTGCGCAAGCGCCGAGCGTCGTCGCGAGGAACCCGAACTCCAGCCGCGCCTCAGCCGCCACCGCCCGCGCCGCACACGTTGGTGCAGTTGCCTGCTGAAGCTCAGATAGAGCTGACCTTTCCAGATGGTCTGTTAGGATTGCCGACGTGCCGCCGGTTTCTTTTAAGCCACTACAAACCAGCCGACGGCAGTCCGTCGCCCTTTCTCCTGCTGGAATGCCAGGATGAGGATGCGTCTTTTCCCTTGATTGATCCCCGTCTGTTGGTGGCGGATTACGGCTTTTCCCTCGCCGCCGACATCCTGACGTATCTCAAGGCTACGACTGTTGAGGAAATCTCAACGCTTGCGATCGTCACTGTGCGTGATCGTGTGGAAGACATCACCATGAACCTCCAAGGTCCTTTAGTCATGAATTTCCACACGGGCCTCGGGTTGCAGCTCGTTTTGGAGCACTTTCCCGTCCGCTATCCACTGTTCGTGCAAGTGGAGGCCCAGCGCGCCGCGGCCAAGTAATGACGCCGGCGACGTGAAAGAACGCGGTGTGCGAAAAGTGTTGACGCTGTCGCGCTTTTTGCGGGGCCTGAGCGCGGCGTGGGCGATCAACGCCGCAGCGCGCCAGCCTTGAGAAGACTTGCTGCACACGAAGAGCAGTGGCACGCTTTGATTGCAGATGTCGCACCTCCGTCCGACAAGCTCTTAAAGGACCCCACCAACGTTCCGATACATCAGTGAGAGGTATCAACATGCAAATCATAGAGAATCGTGCTCGTGGCGATGGGGCTCAACAACAGGTGCGGGCATACTTTCGCGAAGTCTCTGAACGCTGCAAACTTCCGCCTCTTCCGAATATTGTCGTTTCCGCCCTGCGTATGGTGCGCGATCCGAACGTCAATATGGCGAAGCTGGCTCGTGTGCTGTCCGATGACGCAGCGCTTGTCGCCCGGCTCTTTACTGTGTCACGTTCAGCCTTTTATGGCCGTTACACGCCGCCAAAGACGCTGGCGCAGGCGATTCAAGTGCTCGGTTTGCGCATGGTGCAACGCATTCTGGTGGCGTCAACTGCGCAATCGCTCTGCCGCGATCAATCGCCAGCCGCCGTGGGCTTGTGGGATCATTCCCTTGCCGTCGCATTGACCGCCGAATTGCTAGCGCGGCGGGCCGGTTCACGGGAGGTGGAGACCGCATTCTTTGCCGGCTTACTGCATGACATCGGACAGATGGTGCTTCTCCATGGCGACCGCGCGGGATTTCAAGCCCTGGTGAAACAGGTGCAGGAAGAGAAACTGCCCGTGCTCGCGACAGAGAAAGCGACCTACGGATCGGATCACACGTTGATTGGCGTGGTGTTGATGGACTGTTGGGAATTTGACAGTGAGATCGGCAATGCGTTAATGCATCACCATGACGACGTCGTCGCCGCGCAGGAGCCGCAGTCCTTAGCTGCTCTCTTGCGGGTTGCGGATTACCTGACTGGACTAGCCGGATTTGGGTTCTTGTCGGAGCCGCTTGCACCGCCAGCCGAAGCCCTTGCTTACTGGGGGGGGGCGGATGACGCCTCTCTTCAGGAAACAGTGGAGCGAGTGTGTCAGGCGGTTGACGCTGAAAAGGCGTTGTACGCCTGAGCGCCTCGAGTCTCGCCGCTGTGGTCGTTCAGAGGAGGGCGCGGAAAAAGCTGCCCAGGCGGTAAAAAATACTGTTTTCTCATCGTGTTGTGACGTCGGCCGCCGTTAATCACAGCGGCCGTCGCTCTTCATCCATTAACAATCTCCTGCCTTTTCTGGCTTATCACTTCTGGTCCAGATATTGCTCTCTCTGTGTGTGAGGCGTCGTATTTCGTGCAGAGAGGAAAAGATTTCGCGATGGTTCGCGCTTTTCTCCAGGCTCGCATGAGCTCGCAGCGGTTTCCCGGCAAGGTCCTGGCGCCGCTCAAGGGACAACCCATTATTAAACGCGTGCTCGAACGGGTGACGCGCGTTTTTCCTCTGAGGCAGGTGGTTATCCTGACCAGCGTGGAAGCATCTGATGACCCGCTTGCGTGCTATGCCCGTAGTTTGGGCGTTGCTGTGTATCGCGGTGAGCTGGATAATGTTGCTGCGCGCTTTCAAGGGTGTCTCCGCGTCTGCCCATGCTCGTGGTTCGTGCGGCTGTGTGCAGATAGTCCGCTCCTCGACGCTACCGTGCTTGAAGCCGTTGCTGCACACTGTAAGCGTGAAGATCTAGATCTGGTGACGAATGTCTTTCCACGCACGTTTCCCAAAGGACAGAGTGTCGAGATGGTGAAGGCTGACACGTTTGCCGCGCTTGACGTGCAGACGCTGTCCGCCGAAGAACGTGAACACGTGACGGCGGTGTTTTATCATCATCCTCAGCGGTTTCGGATTTTGAATATCACTTCAAGTGATCTACGTCGGACGGAACTCAGTTATGTCGTTGATACGGTAGACGACTGGCGACGGCTCGAAATGACGTGGGAAAGTGGTGACTTGCAAGAGGGGGTGTGGAGGTGAGGGGGGGGATGGCCTTAAGCTTGGAGCAACATCGGCTTGGTGCGGCAGTGGTGGGATTAGGCGTGGGAGAGCAACATGCCCACGCCTATCACGCGCTTGGTCCATGCCAGCTGCGGTGGGTGTATGATCTGGAGCCGGGAAAAGCTGCGCGTCTCGCCGACAAGCTTGGAGAGGGCAGGCCCGCGCGAGACTTCGAGCAGATTCTGCGCGACCCAGAAGTCGACATTGTCTCTATCGCTTCCTATGATGACGTTCATAGCGAGCAAGTCATCGCTGCGTTGGAGGCGGAAAAACATGTTTTTGTCGAAAAGCCGCTATGCCGCACGTTGGCTGAGCTGCAAGCAATCAAACAAGCTTGGTTGCGGCATCGCGGAAAAATAAAATTATCCTCCAACCTCGTCCTGCGCGCCGCGCCTGTCTACCAATGGCTCAGGCAGAAACTCCGCGCCGGGGACTTTGGCGCGCTCTACGCCTTTGATGGCGACTATTTGTACGGGCGGCTAGAGAAGATTACCGAGGGATGGCGCAAGGATGTGTCGGACTACTCGGTGATGCAGGGCGGCGGCGTTCATCTCGTTGATTTGCTGCTGTGGATGACTAGTGAGCGTCCGGTGTCCGTATTCGCTGCTGGCAATCGCGTGTGCACGCAACAGACGGCGTTCCGCTCTCACGATTATGTCGCGGCGACGTTACGGTTTGAGTCGGGCCTCATTGGCCGTATTACGGCGAACTTTGGGTGTGTGCATCGTCATCAGCATGTCGTGCGGGTCTTTGGCACGCAGGCGACCTTTGTATATGACGACGCTGGACCACGGCTCCATCTTACCCGCGACCCCGTTGCGACGGCTGCCCCGGTGGCGTTGCCGCCGCTGCCTCTGTCAAAAGGCGCACTGATCGCGCCGTTTGTCTCCGCCGTGTTGACGGACGAAGACCTTGATGCGCACACCCAGGAACTGTTTGACGTTATCAGCATCTGTGCGGCGTGCGATGAATCGCTGCGCACATGCGCTGAAGTAGAGGTGCATTACGTATGACAGCACTCCGCACCATCCCGTTTGGCCGCCCCTGGATTACCGAAGAAGATCACCACGCCGTCCTGTCGGTCTTGCAGTCGCCTGTGTTGACCCATGGACCGCAGGGTCAACAGTTTGAAGCCGCATTTCAACAATTTCTTGGCGAGGATTGTTACTGTCTCACAGTAAGTTCCTGTATGGCGGCGCTGCATTTAGCGTATCTGCAGATGGGAATCGGTCCCGGCGACGAAGTCGTTGTCCCGGCGCAAACACACGTTGCAACTGTCCACGCCGTCGAATGGGTTGGCGCCCGCCCGGTGTTTGTCGATTGTGAGCTGCACACTGGCAACCTGGATGTGACGCGGATCGAAGCTGTGGTGACGCCGCGGACAAGAGCGATTGGCCTCGTGCATTTCCTGGGCATGCCGTGCGCGATGAATGAAATTCTGGCGATCGCCGAGCATTACGGGTTAAAAGTAGTGGAAGATTGCGCGATCGCCCTGGGAACGCGCTACCGGGGGCGCCATGTGGGCGTGTTTGGCGAGATCGGCTGTTTCTCTTTTTATCCGGTCAAGCATATCACCGCCGGAGAAGGCGGCATGGTGGTGACGCGCAACCCTCAGGTTGCGGAACGCCTGTCCCGCTTGCGCGCCTTTGGCGTTGATCGGAGCCATAGCGAACGTACGCGCCCCGGCCAGTACGATGTGGTCGCTTTAGGACTCAACTACCGCATGAGCGAGCTGCAGGCTGCGCTTGGCTGCAGCCAGTTGCGCCGGATCGGTGAGATCCTCAAACAACGGCGCATGAATTTTTTCGCGCTCAAGTCGCAGTTAGCCGCGCTGGAAAATGTGCTCGTGCTCGATGCGCCTGAAATCGACAGCGTCAACAGTCACTATTGTTTGAGCGTGTTGCTCACGGGGCAACTCGCCAGGCGGCGGGATGAGCTGGTGGAGCGCCTCAAACAAGCAGGCATTGGCACTAGCGTGTATTACCCGCAACCAGTGCCGCGCATGGCCTACTACCGGAAGAAATACGGCTACGCCGCGGAGCTGTATCCCCATGCCGAAGCGTTGAGTAATCACTCGATCGCACTTCCCGTTGGCCCGCACCTGCTCCCCGAAGACATCGAGTACATAGCGACGCGGTTTCAACATGCCGTGAAGGAGATGTCTCTATGAAATTCCCTCTGCAAGGCCGAAGAGTCACGTTGATTGGCGGCGCCGGTTTCATCGGCCATCACTTGGCCTTGGCGCTGGCGAAGCACGGCTCAGCGGTCAGCATTGTCGACAGCATGCAGCATAACAACCTGTTGGCGTTCACCAGCAAAATGCCGGAATTGCCGCGACAGGACTTGTATCTCCGCATTATTCAAGAACGCATCGAGTTGTTGCATCAGGCGCAGATCCGCATCGTGCCTATCGACGCCCGCGATTATCATGGTCTGTCGCGGGTGCTCACGGAACTCAATCCTCAGGTCATCATCCAGCTGGCGGCCATCGCTCATGCTGGGCGCTCCAACAAAGATCCGTATAGCACGTTCGATAATAGCCTGGTGACGCTCGAAAACGCCCTGGACTTTGCGCGCGGCATGGCGGTCGAGCAATTCGTCTTTTTCTCGTCAAGCATGGTGTACGGCAATTTCCTGACCGAGACGGTGGACGAAGAGCATCCGCTGAACCCCATCGGCATTTACGGCGCGCTCAAAGTCGCCGGCGAGAAGCTGGTGATCGCGTACAACCAGGTGTTCAAATTGCCGTACACGATTATCCGTCCCTCCGCGCTGTACGGACCGCGTTGTGTGAGCCGCCGCGTCGGCCAGATTTTTATTGAAAGCGCGCTTGAAGGCGCCAGGCTGCGGGTCGACGGCGACGGCAGCGAACGGCTCGATTTCACGTATATCGATGATCTTGTCGAAGGAGTGTTGTTGGTGCTGCAACAACCTGAGGCGCATAATCAGATTTTCAACCTGACCTATGGACGTTCCCGTTCCATCGCTGAACTGTTAGCCGTGGTCAAACAATTCTTCCCTGAAGCGCGCGTTGAGCATGTGCAGCGGGATCACTTGATGCCTCTCCGCGGGACGTTGAGCGTTCACAAAGCGCAGGAGTTGCTGGGCTACGCTCCTCAATATCCTATCGAAGTCGGTATGGCGAAGTACATTGAATGGTATCGCCGTCTTGCCGGCAAAGGGGAAAGCGGGGAGAAGAAGGCGGCGTGATGCGTGTCGAACGAGATGTCTGGTTATCGGAGCAGCTTGGGTACGATGCGTTCCGGGTGGTGCTGGAGAGCGGGTCTTCCCATGCGCAAGACGCTGCCGCCGGCGTTGATCCAGATCTCCATTTTCTCACCAAATGTTTTCCCACGCGCGCCGCGCAGGCGCAGCCTGTCTTCTATTATACAAAGACGCCGACGCAGCAGATAACGGCGCTCGGAACACTCTGCCGTCTCGGCTTTCGGGTCGTGGATGTCAATGTCACTCTGGCGTGTGCGCCACGGCTGCTGGCGAATCCGCTCCCTCATGAGGGAGTCTTCGTGCGGAAAATTGAGCCGGAAGATCACGCCGCCGTGCTTGACATCGCGGGCGCGTGTTTCCGCTACTCGCGGTTCCATCTTGATCCGGCTATCCCGCCGGCGCGCGCGCACGCCATCAAACGGGCATGGGTGCGCAGCTACATCGAGGGACAACGCGGCGAACAATTATTAGTGGCCGTAGTGAACGGAAAACCGGCTGGATTTTTG
>DATLYA010000169.1:0-5655 GCA_035575235.1 Candidatus Methylomirabilota bacterium | reverse complement strand
CCAGCGGCATGAAACGGGTCACCCGCTGATGCTCCCAGTCCGGCGCGCTTTCTAAGGGGGTCCAGACATAATGAATATTCACGCCTTCGATATTGTCGGCGTAGTCATAGAATTCTTTTTCAAGATAGTGCCAGCTCATGGAATTGCATCATTGAGTCATTGAGCGATTGAGCCATTGAGCCATTGGGAATTGAGGCACTGGGCCATTGGGTGTTTGAGTCATTGCCGGATTGAGTCACGGGGTGAGTGAATCATTGAGCCATTGAAGAATGGAGTGAGTAGGAGTTTATGGTGTTGTCGTCCTCAATGACTCAATGACCAGACCGTTCAAGGGTTCATAAGCCATGCGGAGCATTATAGCGTATGCACGACATAGCCCCAGTAATCTTCCCAGCGTTCGGTTGGATTTGGGCTCCACATCCCGCCAACGTGCCAGCGTTGATGGACCTGCGCGCCTTTTGGGCCGTAAATCTTGCCGATAAACCGTCGCGGCAGCGGTAGGGACTGCAGCATCTCCGAACGGGTGCGCGAGAAGGTTTCCTTATCTTCAGCGCCGTAGAATTTGTGAGAGCGATAGGGACTGTCTTCGCCAAACTTCTCAATGAAGCGCGGCTCCTCGGTCGGCTGGTATTGGGGGGCGTCCCAATCATAAATGCTCCAGAAAATACACATGCCGCCCAAGTTGCCCTGAAAATCCAGATACTCCACTTCCTTGCTGACAATCTCCTCCGTGTACAACGGACTCTGCTCGCGTTTCCCATTCCGGAACACTTCGAAGTAGTGATGGAACGCGTAGTGTTCGGTGTAGCCGCCAGGCGCGGAGGGATCAGGAATCGCCTTCGGCAAACGGACAATCTTGCGTCGCACGCCGTCATCAGGCAATTCAATCCGCTCAGCGGTGGTCTGGACATACTGACCGCTTTCATCGACTGTCGTGCCGCCCATGCCGCGGATCAGGACGCCGCCACGCGGCATCATGCGGGTTTCGCGGTGCGCCTCCCAATTGGGCATTTCGCCAAGCGGGGTCCATGTATAATGAATATTGACAAGTTCAATACCCGGCTCGGTATCGACAAACGTCTTCTTTATATAGAAAGCCATCGTCAGCCTCCTTTCCACGGAAAGCCCAGACACTGCTTTAATCTCTACAATGCGAGAGCGCAAGTTCCTCCTGGAGCTAATTACTGCCAACCTCCGTGCTCACAAAGACCGGCGTGACGATGTGACCCGCGGCTCGCGAGACATCGTCATTATTCGCTGCGCGAAAGGTGTCCGCCGGAGACTCACAACGGAGACATTGGCGGAACGCCGATTCATAGAGCTGGCGTTCCGCCTCGGTAAGTTGATAGCGTTCGAGGAAGCGGTCGCTGAGCGCCTTCTCCTCGGGTGTCATCACATAATGCACCCAGCCGCACTCACGACAAGTGAGGAGCCGCCGGTCGCGCAACACCGAGACTGATTGTTGTTGTGGTTGATCCTTTGCCGAGTTCACAACGTCCTGCCTTTTTCATGTGAGGACGAGGTGATAGTTCTGCAGGTTGTTGTTATCCCACCGCTCGAAATCATCGTCTGGGATCGGCGAGTTCGTGCGCAAGAGCTGATACACATACTCGACCATCGCGCCGCGCGGCCCCCAGACCTTAGCGACATACCGGCGCGGCAGTGGGACAGTTTGGATCAGCTCATACATGGCGTCGTCCGCCAGACCTTCGCCCTCGATGTCATGGCCGGGGCGCGTCGGAATGGTTTGTAGCGGCAACCCTTCCAGCGTGGCTTGCGTCCAATTTTGCGCGTTCCATCCATTCACTCCCCACAGGAGCCGCACTTCCGTAATCCGCCCTTCGTGATCGACGTACGGCACTTCGCGGGCGACAATTTCCTCTGTATACACTGGAGAAAACTCCTCTCGCCCCCCTACGACATAGACGAAGCGGTGATGGAGCTGATAGGCGTCTTTTCCGTTGACGTACCGCGGAATTTCTATGACGGCCTGACGCACGCGCGGCGTGGTCTGCGGCACGACGGACATGACTTCTGTTTCTTCTTGCCCTTCCCAATGTGCAGGTTCACCGAGCGGAGACCACAGGTAGCGAATCTCCACCATCTCGATCCCTGGATCCTGATCAACCCATACTTTGGTCAACTGAAACACGGCACACCTCCTTAGACGGTTTTTGCCGCCGCTTCATCCCAGAGATTTAGTTTGACTTCATAGCTCCGCGCCGTCGGCCGCCCCATAAACAGCGGGGTAATGCGTGCAAACAGCTCTTTGGCTAACGCGCTGTCTGCATACGCGGCGAGATCTTCCTGTGTCGCCCAACTCGTGATCCCTACGATCTCATTGCCGTTCTGGAGCACTTGATTAAGCACGCAGCCGCGTTGTTGTTTCACACGCCGGGCGAAGTCGTGCAACACCTGCCAGGCTTCCTCTGCTTTGCCGGGTTGAATTGTGCCATAAAATAACCGTGTATACATACCTCTTCTTCTCCTCAAGGGGTGAGCCGCTCATTGCTGCGAGCTCGCACCTGAGTTCGCAGCATAGCTGAGTTCCCTCTTATTGGAACAACCCCTGCAAAAATGACAAGCCCCAGGCTTCAAACATCACCGCAGCTGCTCATCTCTCAGTTTTTCCTCCCTCTGTAAGCGGAGGAGCGCTAGCGAGCGCGCGTCCAAGAAGTAACGAGCGCCGCCTGCCAGAACTGCGCGCCGTCCTCGGCCAGTGGCTTCCCTCGTATCGACCACAACCTCCCACTGCACTGCGGTCTGATAAGCAGGAAGCACGAATGATAGAGGCTCATAGTGCGCGTTCAGGAGCAGCAACAACGTCTGATCCATGATCCGCGTTCCACGCGCGTCTAGTTCTTCTATAGCGTCGCCAGCCAAGAGCATGCCCAGGCAGCGAGTATGCCAATTCAGCCAATCTTCGTCGGTCATCTCGTGACCGTCTGGACGAAACCACGCCAGGTCTTTGACTTCGGACCCGTGGATATGACGACCCTGGAAAAACTTCCGCCGGCGCAAGACTGGGTGGCGGTGAAAGAGACGGCTCAAGAGCCGGGTGAACTCCAGCAATTCTTGTTGTGACTGATCCAGGTTCCAGTCAAGCCACGAGAGCGCGTTGTCCTGACAGTAAGCGTTATTGTTGCCGTATTGCGTGCGCCCGATTTCATCGCCGGCCTGCAACATCGGCACGCCTTGCGACAGCAGCAGCGTAGCGAGAAAGTTACGTTGTTGACGCGCGCGCAGCGCTACCACAGCGGGATCGTTCGTGGGACCTTCGACGCCGCAGTTCCAACTGAGATTGTGATCGTGGCCGTCGCGATTGCCCTCGCCGTTGGCGTCGTTATGCTTCTCGTTGTAGCTCACCAAGTCGTGCAGGGTGAAGCCGTCATGCGAGGTGATAAAGTTGATGCTCGCGTACGGTCGGCGGCCATTGCGCTCGTATAGATCGCTGCTGCCCGTAAGCCGATACGCCAGAGCGCCGGCCAAGCCGCCGTCTCCTTTCCAGAAGCGCCGCACGGCGTCACGATATTCGGCATTCCACTCGGCCCATAAAACAGGAAAATTGCCGACCTGATAGCCGCCTTCACCTAGATCCCACGGCTCAGCGATGAGCTTCACTTGGGACAGCACGGGATCTTGATGAATAATGTCGAAAAACGCACCCAAGCGGTCCACCGCGTGCAGCTCACGCGCCAACGCCGACGCCAGGTCGAAACGAAAGCCGTCGACATGCATCTCCAACACCCAGTAGCGCAGGCTGTCCATGATGAGCTGCAGGGCGCGCGGATGCGTCATGTCGAGCGTGTTGCCGCAGCCTGTGTAATCCATGTAATAGCGGCGATCGTCCGGCGTGAGGCGGTAATAGGCCGCGTTATCAATGCCGCGAAAGCAGAGGGTAGGGCCGAGGTGATTGCCTTCGCCAGTGTGGTTGTACACCACATCTAAGATTACTTCGATGCCCTCACGGTGCAAGGTCTTGACCATGGTCTTAAACTCGGTCACTTGTTGTCCTCGCACACCGCTGCCGGCGTAGCGCACATCCGGCGCGAAGAACCCGATCGAGTTGTAGCCCCAATAGTTAGTGAGCCCACGGTCCAGCAGATGTTTCTCCACCAGGCACTGATGGACGGGCAGCAGTTCAAGCGCAGTCACTCCGAGGGAGTGGAAGTAGTCAATAATTTCCGGACATGTTAATCCCGCGTAGGTTCCGCGTAGGGGCTGTGGGACGTCAGGATGGCGGGCGGTAAATCCCTTTACATGGAGTTCGTAAATGAGGGTTTTGTGCCACGGCGTCCGCGGGAACACATCGTTGCCCCAATGAAAAGTGGGGTCGATGACCACGCACTTGGGCACGCTGTTCGCGCTATTCCGCTCGTCCCGGGAGAGGTCGGCGTCCGGATGACCAATCGTGTAGCCGAACACAGCGTCGCTCCACTGCCCGGTTCCAGCAAGCGCTCGCGCATAAGGGTCTAACAAGAGTTTGGCAGGATTAAAGCGGTGTCCGGCTTTCGGCTCATATGGGCCGTGCACGCGATAGCCATACAGTTGGCCTGGACGTATGCCCGGCAGATAGACGTGCCACACCTGGTTTGTCTGCTCAGGCATGCGAATCCGCGCGGTTTCGCGATTGCCGTCGGGGCCATCGAACAGGCACAGCTCGACCGTGGTCGCATGCTCCGAGAACAGGGCGAAATTTACTCCGCGACCGTCCCATGTCGCGCCAAGCGGATAAGGCTGCCCCAACCACACGTTCATAAGTCAGTCACCAGTGATCAGTACTGAGTAGTCAGTAAGGCGCGTTGCACACACCGCCTCCGTTACCGTGTGGCATATATCACATTGATCCCCGACGGCTTCAGCTGACAGAGCTGAAAATCCGGGGAATGCTCCAGCTTCTCCTCTGGCGAGAGGTCTTGCACCCGGCGCACGCCGCTCATCACATAACCGACCCGCGCCAAATTGCATGATTGCCTCTGGCGGCGGTCTTTATTGAGCAGGATCAGCGCACGTTCGCTGCGGTCGCGCGACCATTTCACAAAACTACAGATACGGGGATTGCCGACATCGAGGGGGTCGATCGGCCCGTCTTCGTTAAAGACGCGATGCGCTGCCTTTAGAGTATTGACCTGGGCGATAAAGTCACTCAGGTCCCACTGCGGCGGTTCCCAATCCTGTGAACGCATGTCGACAACGTTAAGGCGACGCTGAAACCCATACTCAAAGCCAATCGGCATCATCACGCCAGTCGAGAACAACGCTGAGAACGCGTAGCGTTGCTTTACGGCGTCCTTGTCGCCCTGCAGCTCCGCCGCCAGGCGGTCGGTATCGTGCGATTCCGCAAAGCTGATCGAGGGCGCAAACTGGGCGGTTTGCCGATACTGCTCGAGACACCAGGGCGCAGTAAAGTCCCACCATTTCGAACTGTTAAAGATAAAGTCAAATCCAGCGCGGGCCAGTTGCAAAATCTCCGCGAATGGACAACCAAGGGATTCTGCAAAAAAGAGCGCGCCGGGATGCGACTGTTTCAGATGTTGAAAAAGGAACTGCCAGAGCGCCGGCGGCACTTTGTACGCCGCGTCGCAGCGAAAGCCGCTAAACCCTAGCGAGGCGTAGTGTTCGGCCAGCCGCAGCCAATAGCGCCACAAATTGTCG
>DATLYA010000168.1:0-4461 GCA_035575235.1 Candidatus Methylomirabilota bacterium | reverse complement strand
CGTAACTGCCAACCAGCTTCCAGCCGTGCTTGCCCACGACCGGCAGCAGCGTATTCAGCAGTTTCGTAAAATCCTGCACCTTGCCTGGGTACAGTTTAATCGACGCCTGCAAGTAGACCATAGTGATCCCTCCTTCTTCTTAATATGAGGCTCAGTTAGCACTCCAGACTCCGGAGTGCAAGCTGAGGACGAGGGGACAAACCCCCTTGGCGGTCATAGTGGCACGCTGTCATGGCGAGCGGAGCGAAGCACTCTTTGCTTTTCCCTGAGAGTGCTTCGTCGCCTGCGGCTCCTCGCAATGACAGGCTGCTTCTGCTTCGCCTCCGGGTTTGCTTCACAGGCTTGAGGCTTACGCCGCTTCCGCCATATCAACACGGCGGACGTTCCGGATGTGTTTCGGGACGGGACGCAAATCCCAGATGAGTCCTGTCCACGAAAGCGCCACCAACAGATAATACGAAATGTCGATTTCCCACCAGTAGAACCCCTGACGGACGGAGCCTGGATAATGATGATGGTTGTTATGCCAGCCTTCTCCGAGGGTGATGAGCGCCAACAGAAAACTGTTGCCGCTAGTGTCCCCGGTGTCGTACCGTCGCCGACCAATCTGATGGGCGAGAGAATTAATCGAGTACGTGCCGTGATAGACGAGCACAGTGGGGAGGAAGAAGCCCCAGATTAACATCTGCAATCCGCTCGTTCCGCTTTCTGGCCATACGGTCGCCATGAGGAGGCCAAAGAAGAAAATGCCGGCAGCGAAAAGGATAGCAATGAACGCGTCAAAGCGATCGAGGAAGCGCAGTTCTGGAAACTTCGCCAGATCCGCGACTGCCTGCAGGTTGGTGGCGAAATTGGAGCGGGCCATGAACCAGCCCATATGGCTCCATAAAAATCCGTGACGCCTGGGGGAGTGCCGGTCGTTTTCCAGGTCGGAATGCCGATGGTGGTGGCGATGGTGCGCCGCCCACCACAGCGGCCCGCGCTGGACTGCGCAGGCTCCAAGGAGGGCAAAGAAGAACTGCCCAGCGCGCGAGGTCTTAAACGCGCGGTGTGAGAAATAGCGATGGTAGAGTCCGGTGATGGCGAACATGCGGAGGAAATATGACGCCACGGCGGCCCCGACGGCAATAGGACTCCATCCCACCCATATCACTCCCAGACACATCACATGCATGGCGACGAATGGCGCGCAGCGCAACCAATCAACATAGACGGGCTCGCGCTCTTGAATTGTCTCCACCCCCGCCCAAGAATCAAACCAGCGGACAAGGGTCGTGGTAAAACGAACTCGTTTCTTCATGTGGCCTTTCTTTTTGGTGAGGAGACGGACCGCGACCTGCTCTGACGGGAGTGCCCTGCGCCCCTTCCACCCTTATCCTTTCCTTCTTTGCTGATTGCCCCTCTCATGGGCGCTTAGCATTAATTTTACACCTTATCGTTACCGTGAGAGTAGAGCAAGCGCATACTTTCTGTGAAGCGTTCTTCTATTGTACCTGTTCGCGTTCTCTCAATGAAAGTCGTGTGGCTCTGCCCTGTAGTAGCGCCGTCACGGCTCCAGGATGAAAGTTGTAAAGAACCCTCAGTAGGGGGATGACGTACTGAGAGGACAAGGGGGCGACTGAGGGAGATACAGTGAGTGATATTGCCGGACGCGGGGAGCTAGAAATGACAAGGCATGCTGGCGGGAGCAGAGGCGCAGGGTTTGAGAAGTGAGAGTGCGGAGGCGCCCGGGGTAGGGGTCGTTTCGTTGCTTGTGCTGCAATCCTTCGACTTTGCTCCGGTACGCTCAGAATAAGCGGAAAGGGTGTGTGGATAAGGATCCAGGGCTGAGCGTAGCTGCGGAGCACTGGAGTCGAAGCGCGCCTCTCCATGCAAGGGCAGACTTACGCCTTCTGGGCTCTAGCCAATGCTGGACGGGAGGTGCAGCGGCTCAGCCATGCCTGCACGTTTGGAGCGCTTGAGGTGTCGAGTTTCGCCGCCCCGGCGAGCATCATGACGCCAGCGACATTTAAATCCGCAACCGTAAACGTTTCGCCTAATAAATACGACTTTCCGGCGAGCGCGCCGTCAAGGACGCTGAGCGGCGCTGCGAATCGTTGCGCCGCGGCCTCCACCTGTTTGGGGTCGCGTTGGTCTTCAGGGAGCAACACCCGATGCCGCAACGCAGTGAGGATAGGCTCTTCCAACTCCGTCATCGCCCATAAACTCCACTGAAATGCGCGCCCCTCATCTTCCACCGTTTTAGGCCATAAGCCTTTATCATACTTGCGCGCCAGATACAGATTAATCGCGAGTGACTCCCACAACGTGAGACCGTCTTCCTGCAACACCGGGACGTGACCATTGGGGTTAATGCGCAAAAATTCCGGCGTCCGTGAGTCACCGGTTGTATTGATCTTCACATTTTCGTACGGGACCCCCAACTCTTCCAACATCCATAGACAACGCAATGCGCGTGAACGTGGTACGCCATACAGTTTAATCATCGCCGCCTCCTTTGCTGCTGTATTGCCTGTCTTGGTGTCCTAGATGCGCGGACAAGTCAAGAGAGGAGAAGTCCAATCTTGTAATTTGCCAGTTGTATCTTCTTTCTGATATGGTCTGATATGGTGGCTGTCATAAAAGAGGGGAAGAGCGATCGTCCACGACGGCCTTGCGATATTCCATTAGCGAGGAGGCCTCGCCGGCCTCCACTTGACCTGCCTTGACGACCATTTATGATCGCGGAACCGTGGTTTCCGTAGAGGGAGAATGCAACATGATTTTTCCTTCTACGTAATGTCATGGTCCCTAATCAATTGCGGCAGGCGTCCAGCGGCCTGGCGTGCGTTGGAAAGAGTATAACTCGCTGAGATATCGAAGGAATGAAACAAGGCTGTCGGGAAGGATAGGGAAATGCTCACGCAGAGGGAGATGAAGAAGCGGCGTAGCGGCCTCAGCCCCGCTCTAGCGTTTTTTGTAAGTTTCTGTAGTTATGAGGGCGGCAACGGTGCGCTGTCCCTTTAAGAAGATCACAAGAAGGCGTTTCGATGGCTCAAATATTTCGTCGGAGCTCCAACACTCTCGCAAAATTTAGCATTGTTGGTGGGGCTCTCCTCGCAGGCGGATTGTTGATGCTCGTTCTCGGCATTGCCCGCTCTCCGTGGGTCAATGATGTGGGAGTCGCAAAAGAGCAGATTGTTCCTTTTAGTCACAAGCATCACGTGAGCGGGCTCGGCATTGACTGTCGCTACTGTCATTTCTCGGTGGAGCAGACGGCGTTTGCCGGGATTCCCGCTGTGAAGACGTGTATGACCTGCCACTCGCAGATCTGGACCGAAGCTCCGCTTCTGGAGCCTATTCGGGAGAGTTGGCGCACGGATAAACCGATTGAATGGGTTCGCATACACGACCTGCCGGACTTCGTGTACTTCAATCACAGTATCCATGTGAGAAAAGGGGTGGGGTGCGTGACCTGCCATGGGCGGGTGGATCAAATGCCGCTCATGTGGAAAGTAAATTCGCTCGATATGCAATGGTGCCTGGAGTGTCATCGTCAACCCGAAAAATTCATTCGCCCTCGCGAGTATGTATTCCGTATGGATTGGCAGCCGCCGAGCGATCAGCTCGCTCTTGGAGCGTCGCTCGTTAAAGAATACCACATCGATAAGAGCAAAATGACGAACTGCTCAATTTGTCACCGATGACAACATCACACATGTCCAAAACGCCGCTCGATCTGGCGGCAATCCGCACCCGTCTTGCGGAAAGCCGCGGTCCTCAGTACTGGCGCAGTCTTGAGGAGCTTGCCAACACCAGGGAGTTCCAGGAAGTCCTGGAGCGAGAATTCCCTCAGCATGCGTCTGTGTGGCTTGACTCCTTAAGCCGCCGTGGATTTCTGCAGCTCATGGGCGCTTCGCTCGCTCTAGCCGGCCTGAGTGCGTGCACGAAACAGCCGGAAGAGCACATCGTGCCATACACGAAACCGCCAGAGTCGGTGGTGCCAGGAAGACCGCAGTTCTACGCCACTGCGGTGCTGCTTGGCGGCGTGGCGACAGGAGTGCTTGTCGAGAGCCATACGGGTCGACCGACAAAGGTGGAAGGTAATCCTGAACATCCAGCGAGCCTCGGAGCGACTGACGTCTTTACGCAGGCTTCCATTCTTATGCTGTACGATCCCGACCGGGCGCAAGTCGTCTCGCATGCGCGCCGTATTAGCTCATGGGACGCGTTCCTGGCGGCAAGCAAAACGGCGATTGAGGCGCAGCGCGCCAAGAACGGTGCTGGGTTGCGCCTCCTCACGGAAACGGTGACTTCACCCACGCTTTTTTCTCAGCTGCAAGCGTTCTTGAAGGAGTTTCCCGAAGCTCGCTGGCATCAATACGAGCCGGTCAATCGCGACGCCGTGCGCGCCGGGGCTCGTCTTGCGTTCGGTGAAGATGTTGATCCGCAGTACCATTTCGACAAGGCTGACGTCATTCT
>DATLYA010000167.1:0-9127 GCA_035575235.1 Candidatus Methylomirabilota bacterium | reverse complement strand
CCGAGACCACAAGATCTTTGCGCTGGCTCTCCTGATCGGTAAGCGTGCGGAGGAGCTGCTCGTCTCCTTGGATGCGAAGAGGCGGCGTTGTTAGATGGTTGAGCCAAGTGGGAGCGCTGGTCTGCTGCACTTCCATGACCGCTTGTTCTTGTCCCACCAGCACCCGATACAGATGGTTGGTATAGCGTGGTTGCACCTTGCGGGCGTCCTCCAGGCTGCAGTTCGTGCAGACCACTTTGCCGGCAAGCTGCACCTGCCGATCTACTCGCGTCAGAGAGGAATACGCGCCGGGAAAGCCCTGCGCGCTCACCCCGACACCGATAGACAATAACACAGTCGCAACACTAATAGTGATTTTGCGCGGAGCAGGAATCATCGCGCACTCTCCTTTCACCTTGCGATTTCTTGTTTGCTCTTTGCAAGAGAGGCGCCGTTAGATGCGAAAGAGCGCCACAGGAGGAACGACGGCGAATTTATTCGCCAACACATCCAGAGCACATAAAACAACAGCAAGTCCCGCTGTTTCACTCGTCGCAATCTGCGCCACGTGCAGCGAACAATGCTGATATTTTTAGTCGCATTTTGCGACAGGAGCAGTGCAAAACGCGTTAGCCCCCGGTGTCGCCCATTGACCGACCAAGCAACGCAGCGTAAATAAACTCATAAGTATGTTAAAAAGACTGACAAGGCAGCTCTCTGATTAGGAGTCTGGGATAGCTATAGCTATGGCTGAATTCAATGTTCCACTGCCGGTCTTGCCGAGCCGGCAAGCCTTACGAGAAGTGACCACCGCCTGGGAAGCCTTCATGGCGGGGGACACTCGGGGCCTGGAAAAGTGCGGCCCGTTATTCGCGAGTCCTGGCGCCGCTGTCATCAGCTCGGCGTCAATCCGCACCAACCCTGTCTGCCCCTGGTGTTAAGTGCAGAAGACGTCGAGGCCGTGCAAGAAAGGGCGGACTTGGCGGCGGTCGCCGCCCCTTTGTTCGAGACAGTGCTCCACGCCTGGGAGGGCGAGCGGTTCATGATGAGCGTCAGCGATCGCCATGGGCGCTTACTCTACACCTGCGGTCACCCAGCCATATTAGAACAGGCGCGGTCAATCAACGCCGTGCCTGGCAGCGGTATGGCGGAAGAACTGATTGGCACGGCGGCCGCGAACGTCGTGCTGGCGCAAGGACACGCCGACTATGTGCTGTGGAGCGAACATTATTGCTCCACACTGCACTCCTGGGCGGCAATTGGCGCGCCAATTTTCCACCCGCTGACCCACGAGATCATTGGGGTGGTGTTATCGGGAGGCGAAGAACTCACACATCCGCGCGCGCTCGATGTTATTCAGCGCATTGCTGAACGCCTGGAGCAACTCCTGCACCATGAAGAACTCGCCAGACGAGTCACTTTGTTGGACGCCTATCACCGGTTTGTGTTCGACCACCCCAGCGACGTGGTGATCGCCGTGGATGGCCGTGGACACATTTGCGGCGCCTCGCCCACCATACAGGAACTGCTTGAGATGCCCCCACAGTTGTTGGATACTTCGCTCCTCCGGCTTCCAGGCGTACACGTCGAAGGGTTTCATCCTTTGACCTCGCCTCAAGATGTTCATCCGTACGAGATTCAGATCACGGCAAACCGTCACCACAAGCGCCTTAAAGCCACCGCCATTCCCATCAAGGGCGGACGGCAGCCCGCTGGAACCCTGGTGGTGTTCTCTCGACCTCAGACTGTCCGCCGCCCCCAGGAAGCGACGGCGGCGTCATGGCGCACCCAGTATACGTTTAACGATCTCGTGGGCGCTGCGCCCGCTTTTCAACACTGTCTGACGTTAGCGCGCCAGGCCGCCCAGTCCGATTTTCCCGTCCTGCTCCTGGGTGAATCAGGGACGGGAAAAGAAGTCGTGGCCCAAGCCATCCATGCCGCCAGTGTGCGTCAGCATGGCCCGTTTGTCGCCATCAACTGCGGCGCCGTGAATGATGAGCTATTGGCCGCTGAATTATTCGGCTATGAAGAAGGGGCGTTTACCGGAGCGGTCAGAGGCGGGCGGAAAGGCAAAATCGAGCTGGCGCAGGGCGGTGCGCTCTTTCTTGACGAGGTGGAGGCCATGTCGCCCAGGATGCAGGTCAGTTTACTCCGGGTGCTGGAGGAACAACGGCTGGTTCGGGTCGGCGGGGACCAGCCCATCCCAGTCGACGTCCGCGTGATGGCGGCGTCCAATGAAGACCTACGCGCCGCAGTCGAGCAGAAGCGATTTCGCGCGGATCTGTATCACCGCTTGTGTGTCTTTCCCATCCACCTCCCTCCCCTACGCGCACGCCAGGAAGATCTTCCCGCTTTGATCCGGCATTTCCTCAATCAGTTGGGATTTGCCCACCTGCGCCTGGCGCCTGATGCGCTCCACCTTCTGCGGCAGTACGCGTGGCCCGGCAATCTGCGGGAACTGAAACACGCGCTGCTCCGGGCCGCTCATCTCACGCCAGGAACTGTGATTACGCCAACTGCTTTGCCCCAAGAAATTACGTCATCGACAAATACGGCTCCTACCTCCTCAAGGGGATCGCTACGAGACGCAGAGCGGGAGCTCATCGGACAAGCGTTAGCCGAAGCTGGCGGCAATCTCTCCCGGGCGGCGGCGCGTCTTGGCGTTCACCGCGCTACACTCTACAGAAAATTGAAACGTTACGGCTTGGTCGCCTCCTGAGCGCCATCATCTTTTCTGACGTCGAAGCTGAAGGAGCGCTGAAGAAGAGGGCTGCACTACTTATATTGACTTTGACAAGAAAACGACGAAAACGAGGCGATCATGCAGCAGAGGATGCCCGTCTGCGGGCTTCTTTTGTCACCCTGCGCCGAGCCGTGTCACGTCTCCCTCGCAAGCGCGCCATGCGCGGCTTTCGTCCGTCGCTCATGCTTCCTCTCTTGCTCCCTTCTCACAAAAGAGTGAACACGTCGCACCGCTGTCCTCTCTCGCCCCGAGGGCGTTGGTTTCATCGTTGGCGCAGGTAAGCCGAGGAGCGTCGCAACATGAGCGGCGACAAAGTCACGCCATGCCGGGTCACCCACCAAGTGCGGATGCAGCGTGTCCATGTGGTGCAGCCCCATGAAAAAAACCATGAGGGCGCGCGCGATAAACTCTGGGCTTCGCGTCGCATCGGGAGTGCTGGCGGGCGGCTCTGACGCCAGCAAGGCGCGGATTCTCTGGAAGGCCATCTCGTTGTAAGCGGTGAGCAGTTTGCGCACCTCTGGATCGCGACGCGCGGTCGCGTGCACTTCAACGGCGAGCTGACGCAGAAGCGTGAGGGCGGGATCGGTAAAGCGCGCCGCCACCTCGGGCAGCTGCGCAGCATCCTCTCCGCCTCTACTCCGCTCAAAGGAGAATGGCAGCGCCTCCAAGGCGCGCTTCACCACCTCCAGCAACAACTCCGCCTTGCTGGTGAAATGACGATAGATAGCGCCGGCGGTAATACCGCTCTGCGCTGCGATGGTTGGCATCGAGGTGCTCGCAAAGCCGTGTTCGGCGAACAGCTGCGCCGCCGCCTGCAAAATGCGCTCGCGCGTGGGCGCCAATGCGCGCGCGGCGCCAGACGACCGCCGGCGCGGCAATGTGGCCGTTGTTTCTATGGTTTCTCTCTGCGTCACTGCTGGAAAAGATGTCATACTGCTACACCATACCCGCGGGGACTTGACAAGTAAATGGCCATTTACTAGGGTGTGCAAGTAAATACTCATTTACTTTTGGCGTCTGAAGAACAACTCAACGTCATAAAGGAGGGAACATGCCACAGTTTGACACTATTATTCGCGGCGGAACCATCGTGGATGGCACGCGCGTGCCCCGCTACCGGGCGGACCTCGGAATCAAGGACGGCAAGATCGCCAAGATCGGCCGCTTACATCCCAGTGACGCAACCAAAGTCATTGACGCCAACGGCTTGATCGTCGCCCCAGGGTTTATTGATCTGCACACTCACTATGACGCCCAGCTTCATTGGGATCCGTATTGCTCCATCGGCAGCTGGCATGGCGTGACGTCGGTCACGATCGGCAATTGTGGCTTTGGCTTTGCCCCCCTGCGTCCCCAAGATGCCGACCGCGCCATGTTAGCCTTGTCCCGCACCGAAGCGATTCCCTTAGAACCGATGCGGGTGTCGATGAAGGTGGACTGGGAAACTTTCCCCCAGTATTTGGACCGGCTCTCGCGTATGCCGCTCGGGATCAATATCTCTCACCTGTTTCCCATTGCGCCGGCGGTGGCCTATGTCATGGGCGGGTTTGACGCAGCCAAGAAGCGCTTCCCTAATGAAAAAGAGATGGCCACCATTATCCGGCTGTACCATGAAGCCGTGGACGCAGGCGCCGCGGGGTGGTCTGCGCAGCGCTTGGTGCCCGAGAGTCGTGTCTCGGTGCAGCGCGACTACGACGGCACGCCTATGATCACGGACATTTTGCCTGATGAGTTCTATCTCACGATGGCCAAAGCTATGGCCGATAAAGGTGATGGCTGCATTCAATTTACGCAATCCGGAGCCAGTGAAACGACTTTCGGCATTGAAGATGACTTCCGTTTCCTGGAGAAGATGGCCGAAACCAGCGGACGGCCCCTGTTGTACAACGCTATCCTCATCAGCGACCGACACCCGGAATCACATAAGCAGCAACTGAACTGGGTCGAGCAAGCCAACGCTCGCGGCGTGCGCGTCTTCGGGCAAGCTGTCACCGCTCGGGCACCGGTGCGCATGACGCTGGAAGACTGGAATCTGTTCGATAGCATTCCGGCGTGGAAAGACGCCACTCTGGGCACGATCGAAGAGCGTAAAGCCAAAATGTCGCGCCCCGAATTGCGGGCGGCCATGCGCGCCGACTACGATGCCGGCGGTATGGAAACCTTGAACATCGTCTTCGGGGAATTTGACAAGTTCATCGCCCGCAAAGTGCGCAATCCCGAACTCAAGCTGAAATACGAGGGGCTGTCGGTCGCACAGATCGCCAAGATGGAGAATAAGCATGTCATCGACGCCATGCTGGATCTGTCCGTCGCCGACGATCTGCGCACGGAATGGGCCGGGCCGGTGGAGAACGCCAACGTCGCAGGTTACAAGGATCTGATGAGCTCTCCCTACATTATGCCTGGCGTTTCTGATGGCGGAGCGCATGTGAAGTTCATTACCCCTGCTATCTATCCCACCGAAGTGTTGTCCTGGTTGGTGCGTGACACTGGCGTGCTGACGCTGGAAGAGGCGCATTTCCGGCTGAGCGGATTGATGGCGTGGGCGGCGGGCTTCAAGGATCGTGGGACGTTGCGCGAAGGACAGGCGGCCGACATCGTCATCTACGATCTCAACACGGTGCAAGCCCTGCCCAGCGAGATCGCCTACGACTTGCCGGCCAATGAATGGCGGCGCGTGCAACGGGCCGAAGGTTACAAGCACATTCTGGTCAACGGCGTCGAGACGTTCCAGGATGGCAAGTGCACCGGCGCAACCCCAGGCGCGCTGCTCCGCAATGGCGCAGCCAGATAAGTAACCGCACCGAGGGGTGGGCCGCGTCCAGTGGTGTTCTCCACCCCTCGCCCGCCGTCTTCTTCCTCACCACAAGAGGGAATCTCAGAGTGATGGGGGCCTGTGGCTCCCATGCTCAGGAGGGACAATGGAGCAAGCGCTACAATCAGGAAACCAAGGCCACATGATGGAACCGCCGCTCACCGTGACCGCCACAGCAGTAGCGATGATGAAACAAGCGTTGGCGAGAGGGTGCGCCGATGGAATTCGTCTGACGGTAGAGGGCGGGGGCTGCAAAGGATTCCAGTATCGTCTGTCCTTTGAGGCGGCGGCCCGCACCGACGATGTGGTAGTCGTTCAGGATGGCATTCGCTTCTTCCTTGACCCTGTCAGCGCCCGGCATCTACAGGGAACACTACTGGATTATGTCAGCAATCGGCAGGGGACGGGGTTTCATTTTTTCGGACTAGACGCGGCCCGCACCATTGGCTGTGGTTGTCCCGCCGTGCTACGGCGGTGCATCGCAGGGAACAACCGCACAATTGGCTGCACCAACAGCGCCAAGCGACCTCTGCTGGAAGTCAGCCAACAAGTTACTCAAACGAGTATGACGAGCGGGTCCAGTGTCGCCCATCCCGGCCTACAGCCGTTGTCCCTCTGTCCACAGTGTCATTATGTCAGATGTCGCTGTGATGGAGCGAACTGAGCCAGGTTGCTCGAAGCACGCCGGAAGGTCGTAGGGAGATCCCGTGTCAGAACAGCCGTTCGAAGAGCCCCCACGTTCCGCGCAGCAGAAACGGCTCGTGTATTTTCTGCTTTTGCTTGCTGTGCCGCTCGGCGGTTACTATGGCCTAGCGGCCTGGAAGCATTACACCACACATGTGTCTACTGACAACGCGTATGTGCAGGCAGATACGGCGCAAATTACCCCTCGCGTGCCCGGGACGGTCACGGAAGTCCTCGTCCACGACAATTGGTGGGTCAAGCCCGGACAAGTGCTGGTGCGCTTGGATACCCAAGAGTACGAGGTGCGTCTTGCCGAAGCGCGGGCGGCGTTGACACGCGCCCATGAGACAGTCGATCAACTGTTTGCCGCCGTGGCGGTGGCGAACGAACGACGACGGGCGACGCAGGAGCAGATTCAGGCGGCCCAGGCGGAAGTTGCTGAAGCGCAGGCGGAGTTTCACCAGGCGAAGTTAGATTTGCAGCGCGCCGCTCAACTGGCTGAAGAACAAATCATCCCCATCCAACGATTTGATCAAGCCAAGACGCGCTATGCGACCGCCCAGTCGCGTCTGCACGCCAAGCAGCAATATCTGGAGGAGACGAAGAAGAACGAAGCGACACGAAGGCGGGAAGCTGACCAGGCGCGCGCAGCGCTGGGAGACACCGTCGCGAGCGAACGCGCCGCACACTCCCTGATCAAGCAGGCGGAGACGGCGGTGCGCGAGGCTGAGTTGAGCCTCAGCTACTGTATCATAGCGGCGCCGCTGGAAGGCATGGTGAGCCGGAAAGCCATTGAAATCGGGCAACGCGTGCAGCCGGGTCAGGCCCTCATGGCCCTCATTCCACTGCATAAAATCTACAAAGAGAGCCCCAGCGCGCACGCCCGGGGGCGGGTCAACCTGAATCCCTTGCCAGCTGCTCTCTTCCAGTCGGGACGGGAGTAGCGCCATGGAACAGACGCAGACGACGGTCGCCCCTGTCAGACCCGCCGCGAATAAATGGCTCATCGCGGTGGCGGTGATGTTGGCCACGATTTTAGAGGTTCTCGATATGACCATCGCCAACGTGGCGCTGGATCATATTCGCGGCAGCCTCTCCGCCGGCGTGGATGAGGCCGCCTGGGTGATGACCTCGTATATCATTGGCAACGCCATCGTGATTCCGCTCACCGGGTGGTTGAGCAACGTCTTCGGCCGCAAGCGTTTTTTTCTCTTCTGTATCGCCGCCTTCACTCTCAGTTCGCTTTTCTGCGGCAGCGCCCCCACCCTGGCGTCGCTCGTCTGTTTTCGTGTCGTGCAGGGACTGAGCGGCGGCGTCATGATGCCGCTGTCTCAAGCGATCTTGATGGAAACCTTCTCCGCCAAGGAACAACCAATGGCCATGGCGGTGTGGGGACTCGGCATGATGCTCGGACCAATTATGGGGCCGATTGTCGGCGGCTGGATCACCGACAACTATAGCTGGCGGTGGATTTTTTACATCAATATTCCTATGGGCGGCATCGCCTTTTTCCTGCTGGCGTTGATCTTGGTCGATCCTCACTATATCAAACGCGCCCGGTCGCATATCGACTGGTTCGGGCTGGCTCTGTTAGTCATCGGTATGGGGTGTCTCCAGGTGGCCTTGGATAAGGGTGAGCGTGAGGATTGGTTTGAGTCCAGCTTTATTGTCACTTTAAGTGTGACGTCGGCTCTCAGCTTACTCCTTTTCATTGTGCGGGAACTGCGCACGCCAACGCCCATCATCGATCTGCGCGTGTTGCAGCACCGCAGCTTTGCCGTCGGCACGGTCTTTACCACCATTGTCATGTTCGGCCTCTATGGCACGTACATCCTCATCCCCCTCTACTGTCAACTGATCTCTGGCTATACGCCGTTTTTGGCCGGGCAGGTGCTCTCGATCCAGAGCCTGGGCACCTTCGCCTCAATTATGCTGGCGGGACGACTTTTTCACCGCTTTGATCCACGCCTGCTCGTCGCTCTTGGCTGCGTGTCCAGCGGCATTGGCGCCTGGGATATGACGCACTTCAACCCTGACATCGATTTCTGGGGGATCGCCGCGCCGGGCTTTCTGCGCGGGGTCGGCTCAGGGTTGATTTTCGTGCCCCTGACGACGCTCACGTTAGCGACAGTCGCCAAAGAGCACATGGGCAACGCCTCGGCGCTCTATAATATGGTGCGCACGATTGGCGGCGGCATCGGCATCGCGCTGCTGATTGCGTTTTTGAGCCGCGGGGCGCAGACGCACCAGGCCTATCTGGCGGCGCATATTCACCCCTACAATCAGGAACTCACACAACGATTCATGGCGGTGAGCAGCGGCAGCGTCCTCAGCTTGGCGGGCAGCGGCCTCCAGGGCGACGCGTTTTTACAACTGCTCTACGGCGAGGTGCAGCGGCAGGCGCTGCTGATGGCGTTTGTCGATGATTTTCGCCTGATTGCGTATATCTTTTTTCTCTTGATCCCGGTCGTGTTTCTCATGCGCCGACCCCAGATTCTTGGCGGGAGCGCGGCGGCTCATTAAGTGGAACAATAAAAAAAAGGAGGAAGGCTATGACCAATTCTCTACAGCAGACGACGGCAACCAGAACGGAGCCGATCGAACACTTTGACGCGATTGTCATCGGGGCCGGGGTGTCCGGCTTGTATCAACTCTACCGCCTGCGCGAGCTCGGGCTCGCGGTGCGCTGTTATGAGGACGGCGGCGGCGTAGGCGGCACCTGGTATTGGAACCGCTACCCTGGCTGCCGCTTCGATTCCGAGAGTGAGACCTACGGCTACTCGTGGTCTAAGGAACTGCTGCAAGAATGGGACTGGAAGGAACACTATTCGGGCCAGCCAGAAAACGAGCGCTACCTGAATTACGTCGCCGATAAATTCGATCTGCGCAAAGACATCCAATTCAAT
>DATLYA010000166.1:0-13876 GCA_035575235.1 Candidatus Methylomirabilota bacterium | reverse complement strand
CACAATGCGCCGCTCAACCAACTCCTCTTTGGTTAGTGCACGCTCGCCATCATCGGGGCGTTCGAGCGTGTATTGATAGACTTCGCTCAGCGCCGTAGAAACCGGTCCCAGGACAGGATTAATGTCTTCCGGCAGCCGGCTGCGGACGTCGTCCAAGCGCTCGGACACTAACTGCCGCGCGAAATAGACAGGGGTGTCATCAGTGAACACCAAAGTCACGATCGAGAGCCCCGGTTCATTCTGCGAGCGCATCTCCGTCAAGCCCGGCAGACCCGTCATCCCGATTTCGACCGGAATAGTCACCAAACGCTCTACTTCATCAGGCGATCGGCCTGGCACTTCGGTGGCCACCTGCACCTGCACATTCGTGACGTCCGGGAAGGCGTCAACCGAAAGCTTCCGAGTCGCATCAATACCGAAGGCTAACGCAATGAGGGCTAAGACAACAATCACAATGCGCTGCTTAAGAGCACCCTGGACAACGGAGTTGAGCATTGTTGCGGCATCCTCCTTCTCTGGACAGCGAGCTGCTTGCACTCCTTACCGCCAGATGTATGTGGATTATTGTGCAAACAGAAAGGCAACGCCACCCTAGCGCTCGCCCAGAAAGAGCGCGACCACTGATGAACGAAGAAGACGGTTGACGTGTGCCGGAAACAGAGGTTTGTATTAATAGAATGAGATGGTTTCTCTCACAGAAGAGAGCTCGCAGAAGGGAGTCCATGGGTATTGCGTCCAAACGCCAGTCCAAGTCTTGGAGAATCCAGAACACGTCTCGGGTCACCCAGTCTTGCCAGGATACACTTTGGACCTTGGTGAGGTCTGGGGGGTGAACACAGTTGTTCGCTCAAACAATACGTACACCTTTTAGGAGCGTCGCATGACCATATCCGTTGGTTTCATCGGTCTTGGCAACATGGGGTTGCCTATGGCGCAAAACCTGCTTAAGACTGGCCGCACTCTTCACGTCTACAACCGGACCCAATCACGAGCGGAGAGTTTGCTCGCCCAAGGGGCGACGTGGGCGCCGTCGCCGCGTGCTGTTGCGCAACAGGCGCCGATCGTGATCAGCATGCTGGCGGATGACGCGGCGTTACAGGCGGTCGCGTTAGGCGACCATGGCGTTCTGAGCGGTCTCCCGCCTGATGGCGTCCATGTGGACATGAGCACGGTGTCGCCCGACCTGTCCAAGGACCTGACGCAACGCTACCGTGAACGCGGCGCACACTATCTCGCCGCACCAGTTTTTGGCCGCCCCGATGCCGCCGCCGCCGCGAAACTGTGGATCTGTCCCGCCGGACCGGCCAACGTCATTGAACGCTGCCGCCCATTGTTTACCGCCATGGGGCAAGGCGTGATTGTCGTTGGCGACGAACCGCAGCTTGCCAATGTCCTGAAACTTGTCGGCAATTTTTTTGTGGTCTCCGCGATTGAAACTTTAAGTGAAGCGTTTACCCTGGCGGAAAAAGCGGGATTGGCGGTAGATCGTGTGCTTGATGTAGTGAAGGCGTTACTGCCTGTGCCGTTATTCCAAGGGTACGGCGCGCGCATGGCGCACAACGAATTTGTTCCTCCCGGCTTTACGCTGCGCCTCGGACTCAAGGATGTCGGATTAATGCGTCAATTAGCGGAACAAGCCATAGCGCCGCTGCCTCTGGCGGATATCGTGCATGAGCATCTCCGTGCAGCGCTGGCGAAAAAGCGCGGGGAACTGGATTGGGGCGCGGTCATTACCGTCGTGCGGGAATTGGCGGGGCTTCCCTCCGGCGCGCCAGCATGAGCCTTCGCCGCTCAGGAAGCCATTATGAAGGCAACCGCCATCGCGCTGCTCCTGTTGAGTGCGTACTGGATTGGGCAAGGGGTTATTGCTTTCAAGCACCAGGAGACAACAACAGCTATCAAACTCATTGTCATGGGCATCGTTTTGCTGCCCATTGCAAAATATCTCTGGGGCAAGGAGCTGGGGCCAAAGCCGTGAAAGAGGGAATAGGGATTAGGGGCTAGGGGTTAGGGGTCAGGAGGAAGACCGACCTCTAATCCCCAACCCCGTTCACCTGTTCACCTCCTGTCTCCCGCTCTCCTGCCTTGACCTCCGCCCTCCTGTCCCATAAACGGTCCGCATGGCCAAGAAAAAGACAACGCTGAAGGGCCCACTGCTGGGCGCACATATGTCGATCGCCGGCGGCGTCGACAAGGCAATCCGGCAGGGCAAAGCAGTGGGCTGTGAGGCGATACAGATGTTCACGAAATCCTCTCGTCAATGGCTGAGTAAACCACTCAGCGCAGAGGAAATTGCCAATTTTCATACGGCGAAGAAAGAGACGGGGCTGACGACCATCGTCGCTCATGATTCGTATCTCTACAACTTCGCCGCTACGGATGACGCGCTGCGCAGGAAATCTGTCAACGGCTTGATTGATGAGATGGAGCGCTGCGAAGCTTTGGGCATTGCTTATCTGATTGCCCACCCTGGCGCGCATGTAGGGGCGGGCGAAGCGGCGGGCATTAAAACAGTCGCCAAATCCATCGACGAAATGCACAAAGCCTGTGCAGGTTTTACGACACAACTGGCGCTCGAGATTACCGCTGGACAGGGTTCAAACCTTGGCTATCGCTTCCAGCACATACGACAGATCATCGACGCCACAAAAGCGCCGGAACGGCTCCGCGTCTGTTTCGACACCCAACATGCGTTTGCCGCCGGCTATGAGCTGCGTACGCCGGAAGGCTACGAGCGCACGTTTATAGAATTTGACGAAACCATCGGACTCGAGTTGCTTGTCGCCTTTCATCTCAACGACGCCAAAAAAGACCTGGGCTGCCGCGTCGATCGACACGAGCACATTGGTAAAGGCTTTCTCGGGCTGGAAGCGTTTCGCCTGCTCATGAACGACACCCGCTTTTGGGGGCTCCCGATGTGCCTGGAAACGCCCAAAAGCGCAGATTGTCATGAGGATCGAGAGAACCTGGCAACATTGCGCGGGCTTTTCACCACGTGAGCTATTCGCTGTTAGCACTTCGCTATTAGTCAGACAATAAGAACCGTAGGAGATTTACGCTTGTTTCACGCTGCATTTGCCCTTCATCTCTTTGGTTTTCTCTCTCATCGACCGCGAAAATCTAAAAGCTAACAGCCTTTTTGCATGGCCGTCGCTCATAAAAGACAATTTGTTTGGCACCTTGCCGCAGTGCTCGGCGGCGTCGCACTTCTGGCTTTTCTCGTAGCGAACGTCGGATTGAGCGAAGTCCTCAGGTATCTACGGCAGATTGGCTCGAAGGCGCCGCTGTTGCTTCTCCCTTATATAGGGGTCGCCCTGTGCGATGCGAAGGGCTGGAAGTACGCCATCCCACCCACCAGTCCAGCCCGCAAGACGCCGATCTGGCGCATCTCCTTAGCCAGACTTGCCGGAGAAGCTATCAACAACCTCACGCCGACCGCTAACATTGGCGGCGAACCGGTAAAGGTCTACATGTTGCGCGCTCACGGCTTGAGCACAGACGCCGGGCTCGCCTCAGTCGTCGCCGCCAAGACCGCGCTCACCATCTCGCAGATCGCCTTTATTCTTCTTGGTCTCCCTTTGTTTCTGTATCGTCTTGGGTGGATCAAGGCGGGGTGGTGGGTGCTTGGACCGCTGTTGGGGCTCGCCTACGGGTTTATTCTCTCAGTCGTACGATGGCAACGGCGCGGTTTAATGGGGATAGCCGTGCGTGGACTGAAACGCCTCGCGCCTCGCTGGAGCCGCTTGCCGCACTGGGAAGAACGCGCGCAGCGCATTGACGCCTACCTGCTGAGTTTCTACGACGGTAACCAAAGAGGATTTTTTCTTTCTATTTTGTATCATTTCTTCGGATGGCTGTTAGGCGCGGTTGAAGTATGGCTTTTCTTTTGCCTTATGGGCATCGCGGTCTCACCGCTCGACTGTCTGATTATCGAGACCATGGTACAGCCAGTGACCGCGGCCGGCTTGGTCATTCCTGGAGCGCTGGGGGTGCAGGAGGCTGGAGGGGTGTTTCTTTGCCGGCTGCTTGGGCTTGAGGATGGAGCCGGCTTTACGCTTATGGCGCTCAAACGCGCCCGTGAAGCGGTCTACAACCTCATCGGGCTCATTGTCCTCATGCGGGTGACCGGTTCACGTCTGCCGCAAAAGGTTCACTCCGTGTAGAGCAACAGCATGAGGCCGACGAACATGATGAGGATCGTCCAGATGTAACCCAGCGTCCGGCTGTTCACGATACGAGAGTCGTCAAATACTTTCGCCACCATTGCAAGAATGCCCGACACCGCCATAATAGAATGATGGCGGTAAATTTTATCCGCTACAGGTCCTTCGCCGTGCTTATGCAGAAACAGCATAACAGCAGCAGAAATGGCCAGGGAAGGGAAAATCCATCCCCACGCCGGGTGTGTCAGTGTCCCTCGGCAGCGGAGCCACTCAATCACGCCAATGGCAAGCACGATGAGCGTGAACAGCATATGTTGTAACACCTGGGCGTCGGTGACGCTTTCCCAGAAGGTTAACGGCCCCCAAGGCCATGATTCAGGATCGTGCCGCACCATTAAAAACATGCCGAGCAGGAAGAAAAGTCCAGGCCATCCATACCGCGCCCACGCAAAACGCTGGCCTTGCGTCGCCGCAAGCAACGCCAGCCCGCCGGTAAAAAGCACGAATACGCCAGCGACATGGTGATTGAGTTCTGAATACGCTTTGTCTTCCTCAGGAGGAAGGATCGCTGGACGGTGATGATGATGTCCATCCGCATGTTCTTTGAGCGACAGAGCAGACGTGTCATACTGATGTTCAGCCCTGGACGCTCCCCCGCCGGAACCTTCAGCCGCGTGGAGATGGCGATGGAGCTCCGGCGGAGCGACGGCTCCTTCCCCTTCCGCCATTGCATGATGCTGATGCTGCGCAGAGGCGCCTGGTGGTTCCTCCTGGGCTCGCACGATGCCCCACCAGCCTTGTAACATTATTGACCATAGCCCTCCCATTCCCACAAGAATGAAACATCTTGCCCTCATATGCCCCTTCCTTCCCACATTCTCCACACGAGTCCAAACCGGCCAGCGCGGAACAGCAGCCACGCTAAAACCATCCAAAAGACATGCGCCCCAATCGCCGCTCCCCAGAGAAACCAACTTAACTGTCCCATCAGTGCGCTCACGAGAATTACAATCGAGTAGTCCCGGTTTGTCAAACTGATTAACACTTTTTGAATGAAGCAATCTTCCCACCCGCCACGCTGTTTCCCAGCCTCCTCAGTTTTCTCCGCTAATGTCACCAGGGGAAAGGAGAGAGCGCCGCCCAAGGCCAGGACGCCGCCCAACGCCAGGGCATGCTCAGACCCGCTGTTTTTCCACACCGCCGCGCCAATGCCAAGAAAGACGGCAATGGCGCCAATCGTGTCGCATACGATATCTAAAGTATCGCCTAACGGCGATTCCATGAACTTGATACGCGCAATTTCTCCATCACAACAGTCCAGCACAGCCGAGCACTGCAACAACACAGCGCCCAATAACGGACCACAGTATCCTCCAGGCAAGAAACACACAGCCCCAAGGATACTGAAAGCCCCCGCAAGCAGCGTCACCTGATTCGGCGTTAAAGGAGTGCGCAGAAGCCAGCGGGTAAGGGGACGGGACAACCGTCGATTCAAGTGCGCATCGACAAACCCATCCCGCGCGTTTTCTAATGAGCATAACAAATCGTGCTCCAACCGGCCGACGTCGGTTTGCGTCTTCAGACGGCGCAGGAAATGACCGGGCGGAGACGGCGCCCACCTCACCTTCTGTCTAGAGAATATACTGGAGTTACGAAGGGCGCTTCCCTGTGCGAGTTCACGCACCAAGCGTCGGCCATCATGAGCTGACACAATGGCCAGCAGCGGAGCATTTCCGCTCTCAGAGAGCGCGAGAGTTTGTTCTTGCGGCAGGTGTTTAACCAGATAGTGAACAAGCGAAGGGCGGAAAATAGCGTCAACTGAATACACCAGCCATGATCCGTCAGCCTGTGTCTGAGCTGTATCGCTGTCCTCCGCAGGGCGACTCCAAACAATGTTGCTGGTAATGCGCGGGTCATTTTCCAGCTCACGTCGTAACGCGCCGGCGTCATCAGGGATGCACACATAGCACGTCGCCGCTCCCGCTTTCTGTGCGTTCAGCACCGCACGTTTGCCAAGCGAGAGCCCGCCGAACTGGGTGAGAGAGGAAACACCCCCGTCTGATTCGACAATAACAGCCGCCACAACCATGAAGCACCGGCACTATATCGAACAGTGCTGCGTCCTTCAATGAGCTTGCAGCACTCAGCCGTCAGCGCTCGCCTCTGTCTTGTTTTTCCTGTAGTTGGCCGCTGAAAGCCAGGTGCTTACTTCCCTTCCCCGCCCTCGCATGTATAATAGCCGCTTCTACTATAAGATTGTTATGTTTTTCTTATTTACAAGAAAAAGCAACACGACTACTCGATAGCTGAATAGAAGGAGATGGGAATGCGGACGTTGTTCTTGAATCCCCCAGCGTATGACAACTTCGATGGCGGCGCGGGGTCACGCTATCAGGCAACCCGAGAGGTGTGGTCGTTCTGGTACCCCACCTGGCTGTGTTACCCGGCAGGGATGATTAAAGACAGCCGTGTGCTCGACGCCCCTCCCGAAAAGCTCAATCAAGCTCAGACTGTTGACATCGCTAAGGACTACGACTTTATCGTCCTGCATACCAGCACGCCGTCGTTCAAAATGGACGTCCGCACGGCGGAAATGATCAAATCGGCCAACCCTGACTGCCTCATCGCCTTCGTCGGAGGACACGCTACCGCCGTTCCAGAACAGACGTTGAAAGCCTCGGAGGCTATCGATATCGCAGGTCGCAAGGAATTTGATTTCTCCATGAAAGAAGTCGCCGAGGGACGCGAGTGGAGCAGCATTCTTGGCATTAGTTACAGGAAAGACGGTAAGATTCATCATAACCTTGATCGCCCGCCGTTGACCACGCCGGAATTGGATAGCTTGCCGTTTGTCACACACATCTATGCGCGCGACCTCGATTTCCGCAAATACAACAGTCCCTACTGCCAATATCCCTATGTGTCGCTCTACACGGGACGCGGGTGTCCAGCGCGATGCACCTTTTGCCTCTGGCCGCAAGTCACAACTGGACACTCGTATCGCACCCGCTCTATTGCTAATGTGATCGAAGAGGTCAAAGACCTGAAGCGGCTCTTTCCCGGCATGAAAGAGTTGTTTTTCGATGACGACACATTCACGGCTGACCCGAAGCGGGCGCGGGAAATCGCCATGAAGCTCAAACCCCTGGGCATGTGCTGGTCCACCAATGCTCGGGGTAATGTTGACTACGACACGCTCAAGGTGCTGAAGGACTGCGGCTTGCGTTTGTTTGTCGTAGGCTACGAGTCAGGCAATGCGCAAATTCTCAAGAACATCAAGAAAGGGGTTGCGCTCGAAACCGTGCGGCGTTTCACCAAAGACTGCCACAAGCTGGGCATCCTGCTTCACGGCACGTTCATCCTAGGGTTGCCTGGTGAAACGAAAGAAACGATCCAGGAGACTATGCGCTTCGCGCGGGAGATGAACCCCGAGACGGTTCAGGTGTCCCTGGCGTCCCCATATCCAGGCACGGAATTTTATGACTACGCCGTGCAGCACGGCTACATCAAGCCGGATGATATGGTGGACGAAACCGGCTATCAGAAGTGCGTCATCAATTACCCTAATCTCACAGGAGAAGAGATTTTTGCCGCAGTTGAGAAGTTCTACAAGTCATATTATCTGCGACCCAAATACATTTTCAAAGCGGTGAAAAAGATGGCGCGCGACCCGGAAGAGCGCAAACGCATGTGGCAAGAAGGCAAAGACTTCTTCCGCACGATGCGCACCCGTCGGCGCATTGCGGCGAAGCCGCAAATGGCGTCATCGACACCAGCATAGCACCCGCCATTCTTCTATGTTCGACTCCAGGTCCCCTCTCCTCTCAAGAGAGAAAGACAGGGTGAGGGGGCCTGAAGAGATTATTTTTTTCAGCTACATGATCCTCCTTCTTTTTTGGCTCCTCGCCGGGCTTCAGTCCATCGCCTGCCTCTATTACGGGTTCACCCTGTACGCCGCACGGCGATTTTTTCGCCAACCTTGGCCGGCTCAGACGTCTCTTCCGCCTGTTACCTTATTAAAACCGCTTAAAGGCGCTTCCGCTGAGACGTACGAGCACCTCGCCAGTTTTTGCCGGCTTGATTATCCAACGTTTCAGATGCTCTGTGGCGTACGGGATCCGAGCGATCCAGCCATTGCCGTCGTCCAACGCTTGCAAAAAGACTTTCCTCAGCGCGACATCGTGCTGGTCGTCAACCCCGAGGTGCTTGGGGCCAACTATAAAGTCAGCACGCTCCACCATCTCTCCCACCTCGCCAAGCACGATATTTTTGTTATCACCGATAGTGACGTCTCCGTTGCGCCAGAATGCTTACGCCGCATCATTCCGTTGCTGGCTGATCCGCACACTGGCTTGGTGACCTGCCTCTATCGCGGCGGGGCCGTCACCCCTTTTTTCGCGCGGCTCGAATCTCTTCTCATCAACACCGGCTTCGCCGCTATGATTCTCGTTGCTGCTCAGATCGAGAAAACGACCTACGCCTTTGGCGCCGCCATGGCGGTGAAACGGCAGGCGCTTGACCAGATCGGCGGCTTTCTCGCGTTGGCCGATTATCTGGCGGATGACTATCACCTGGGAAATCTCGTCTCTCATGCAGGCTACACTGTGCGTATCGCGCCGCACGTAGTTGAAACTCATCCAAGCGTCGCGTCATGCAAAGAGTTATGGCGCCATCAACTTCGCTGGGCGCGCACGCAGCGCATCTGCCGGGCGGGCGGTTATTTCGGCACGTTGATTATCTACGGAACCGTGTGGGCTCTCCTTGGCGTCCTGTTCTTCCCCTCGTCTATCGCCATGTGGCAACTGGCGCTGATGACTATTGGTCTCCGGTTATACACAACCTCGGTGATCAGCGACGTGTTTCTTGACGCGGCCGTCACACGGCGTTATCTGTGGCTCGTGCCGCTGACCGATATACTATCCTTCGTTATTTGGTGCGCGAGCCTGCGAGGGAACACCGTGCACTGGGGCGAGTACACCTTCCGCGTACAGAGGGATGGAAAGATGGTGCGGGTGGGTTGATCCTTTGGAACTCCGTTTCCTCCGCGCCCAGGGAAAACTGGCAAAGACGCGAAAACCGCCAGGGCCAGAAACCCTTTAGCTCACGGCTTGCCGTTCCGCCATAATTTCGGCGTTTGACGCCACCACGCGCTCGGCTCTAAGCTGCGCTATGTACTCGTCGGAATAACCAAGCAGACGCTTGAGCACCGCTTCGGTATGCTCGCCTAACAGCGGTCCTGGAGCGGCCACGTATCCTGGCGTTGCAGACAGTTTGATCGGCGTCCCGTCTAGAATGACCTCATCGCCTTCGGGCGTCTGCACCTGCGCCCAATACCCGCGCGCCCGAAGTTGGGGGTCACGGTCAAGGTCCTCACCGTTGGCGACCATGCCGGCAGCCACGCCCGCCTGTTGCAACAGCGTCATCACCTCTTCAGCCGTATGTTGTTGCGTCCAAGTTTCCACCTGCCGGTCTAATTCATCCTGATGCGCGAGACGACTGTCTAACGAAGTGAACCGCGTGTCCTTCGTCCACGCAGGGTTCCCTACAACCTGACAGAACGCTCGCCATTCCTTATCCGTGAACACGGTAATAGCGCACCAGCGGTCCTCTCCAGCGCAGCGATAGACGCCGTGCGGCGCGGCGGGCGCTTCCTGTGAGCGGTTGCCAAACGGCGTGATAGTGTTCTTGTTAACCAGAATATCGAGCAACGCCGGTCCTATCACACTAGAGATTGTCTCGAATTGTGAGAGATCAACGAATTGCCCCTCGCCGGTGCGCTTGCGATGCCACAGCGCCATCAGCACGGCGAGTGCGCCGCTATAGCCGCCGGACATATCAGCGTACGAATACCCCCATCCTGCCGGCTCTCCTTCTGGATGCCGCATGAGCAAGGTGTACCCCGACAAGGCTTGCAACGTTGGACCATAACTAACGTAGTCTTTCTGGGGTCCAGTATGACCAAAGCCAGACATGCTGACGGCAATGATGTCTGGTTTGATTTTTCTGATGCTCTCGTAATCCATCTCCCAATTGTGCATGACGCGGGCGCTAAAGTTGTCGATGACAACATCAGAAACCTTGACTAGTTCGCGGGCAATCTCCCGGCCGCGCGCCTCGGCCATGTTAATGACCATACTCTCTTTGCCGCGGAAGAGATTGCCGGTAAAACCGCCGCGGCGGCTGCCGAGATCCAGCGAATCGCGCCGCTCAATCTTAATCACCTCCGCGCCTTGATCGGCTAAGATACGAGTGGCTACTGGGCCGGCCACGACCCAGGTGAAGTCGAGGATGCGAATGCCTTCGAGCGCGCGGCGGCGCCGGGCTTCCATCACACCTGCTCTCCTATAAGATGTTCGGCGATCTCGCAATAGCGCGCGGACGCTTGCGCGATGATCTCCGGCGGCAGATGCGGCGCAGGCGGTCTACGGTCCCAACCCAACGAGAGCAAATAATTACGAATAATCTGCTTATCGTAACTTTCCTGAGAGGCTCCTGGCCGGTATGTTTCTGCCCGCCAAAAACGTGAGGAATCAGGCGTAAACGCTTCATCGATCAGTAAGAGCTGACCGTCTCGCCTGCCAAACTCGAACTTTGTGTCCGCTAGCAGGAAGCCCTTTTGCTCCGCATAGGCATGCGCGGCTTTGTACAGCGAGAGGCTGACATCGCGCACTTTGGCTGCCAGTTCAGCGCCGATCAGGCGTTCAACCTCGGAAAAGGAGATGTTCTCATCGTGCTGCCCTGCAGGCGCTTTCGTGGACGGTGTAAAGATCGGCTCGGGCAAACGTTCGCTTTCACGTAAGCCAGAGGGAAGTGCGATGCCGCAGACGCTTCTTGTCGCGCGGTATTCTTGCCAGCCTGAACCGGCGAGATAGCCGCGTACGATACACTCCACCGGCAACGGCTGGGCTTTTTTCACTAACATGGCCCGCCCCTGCAAGATGGCCCGATACGGCTGACACGAGACGGGGAAATCGTCCACGTTTACCGAGATCATATGGTTCGGGATAATGTGTGAGAGATAATTGAACCAGAAACGGGACACCTGGTTGAGCACCCGGCCCTTTCCTGGAATGCCATCCGGCAGCACCACGTCAAACGCCGACACGCGATCGGTCGCGACAATGAGCAAGTGTTCCGCCGTCTCGTAGATGTCACGCACTTTTCCTCTGCGCGGCGCCGGCAACCCTTCGATGTTGGTGGTCATGACAACCGTGTCATTCATGCGATCATTTCCTCACTCTATAGATCTGACGATCGATGAATCTGTTCGTCAGCCCGGATTGTATACTTTCTGACGCACAACGTAAAACATGGTGCGTAAACCCACCCGGCTCTTGCAAGAACATCTTCTTTTCATACATTCTTTTCTTTTATACATTACGCTCGGCAGCGTGCTCTGCTTTGCGGAACATCTATACCCAAATGGCGGGAGTCACTCACTTGTTCTCGGACAAGGAACAGCCAGGGGGCTTAGGCGGCCTGCGCAAAGGTTCGACGAGAAGCAACGGACATTCTTCTCACCGGCGGATGTTCTACTACGGTTTCGTCTTGCATGATGATGCGGCTCAGACCGCCGCGGATGTAATCCGCGTCAAGGTTAAGATGACGACAGATACTCTCAAAACTGTACAGCCAGCGTTGCTCGCGAGACCAAAACCAGTCCAACGTTTCGGCAAACAGCCGCCGGCCGCGCCGCGACTGCGCAACGCGATATTTAAGGAGCGAGTTTACTGCGTCTTCCAATACAGCCAACAGAAGCCGGCGTTCGCCTGTCCATATGGCGAAGGACTGCGTCCCTGGAGAAAAAAATTGCTCCGGCAACAGCGTTGACGCCCCCAGTTGCCAGTAGCAGTCTGGTAATTGATATTGTGCGTCCCCTACGACGCCAAAGATAGGCATGGCGACGGGTTGAGTTTTCTTACTCTGTGGGCTGCCTTGACGCGCCGTTTCTGCACGCGACGACTGTGGTCGTTGGACGAGCGGGCTCCTGCGGTTTTTCATCGTTATTCCTCCATGCGCTTGGTGTTCCAGTGCGCCTCTAGTCAAAAATGTCGAAAATTTCCGTCCAGCGCCTTTTTTTGTGATAACGTCCGGGGCTGGTGTAGCGACGGTCCTCATAATCCTCGTCGTCATAGCTTTTCCGCTGCGGCTCTAACCTTTGATGCTCTTCCGCCCATTCACGCTCTACTTCGCGCGCACGGATCAGAATCTTGTCAAGCTCGCCGCGGTCGAGCCACACTCCCTTACAGGTAGGGCATACATCAATGAGCACGCCAGTTTTTGTTCTTTCTTGCATCGCTGTATTACATTGTGGACAGATCATAAATGCCTCCCTTTTCTACGAATAGCCATTGTTCCTTGTCTCAATCCGTGACCGTCTGAGCGCTCGCCGTCAACCTGCCGCCTCTTCTGTTACGCGGCGGCCAGAGCAGCGAAGCCAGCACAGCGCCGCCAATCAATACGGCAATCACCAAGAGCGAGGCCATGATAGGAATCTTATAGACATCCGTTAACAACATTTTTGTTCCCACAAAGGCCAGTACGAGCGCCAAGCCAGTTTTGAGATAGTGGAACTGATGAATAACCCCCGCAAGCAAAAAATACAGCGACCGCAACCCCAGAATGGCGAAGATGTTCGAGGTGTAGACAATAAAGGGGTCCGAGGTCACTGCGAAAATAGCGGGAATGGAGTCAATAGCGAAGACGAGGTCGGTCGCTTCAACCGCCACCAGCACGAAGAGCAACGGCGTGGCGTACCAGCGCCCCGACTGGCGGATGAAAAACCGCTCTCCATGATACGCTGGAACCGCGGGCACAAAGCGAATAAACAACAGCAACAGCGGATTCCGTTCAGGATGGATCTCATTCTCCTCCTGGCGCAATAATTTAACGCCAGTCCATACCAGGAATGCGCCGAACAGATACATGATCCAGTGAAACTGCTGCAGCAACGCGCCGCCGAGCACGATAAAGACCGCCCGCATGATCAACGCGCCGAGAATCCCCCAGAAGAGGACCTTGTGTTGCAGCGTCGCAGGAACGGAAAAATACGAGAACAGGACAACAAACACAAAGATGTTGTCAACGGCCAGCGCTTTTTCAATCAGATAGCCCGTCAAAAACTCCAAGCCGCGCTCGGCTCCGAACCATGCGTGTACGCCGAGATTGAACAATAGAGCCAGACCGATCCATACCACGCTCCACACCAAGGCTTCGCGCGTGCTGACTGCATGGGCCTTGCGATGAAAGACGCCTAAATCAAGCGCCAATAAAGCCAACACGCACAGAGTAAAACCGATCCATAAACTCGGGGTTCCGATTGATTCGATTGGCACGCATACTCCCAGGGACGATCAGGGTGAAAGTTGTGGGGCAATAGTTTCGCGAGAGGGGCGAGGGCTGCTCGCCCCTCCCACGCCAGGTTTCAGGAAGGGCGACTGCCTTAAGCCGCCACCCGCTGATACTGGCGCATCGACCGCAGCCGCCGGATGCGTTCCTCCATAGAGGGATGCGTGGAGAACAGGCTCATCAAGCGGCCGCCTCCAGTCAACGGGTTGACGATAAACAAACTTGCAGTCGCAGGCTGCGCCGTTGCAGCGGGGATCATGGCGACGCTCTGCTCAAGCTTCTCAAGCGCGCGTGCGAGCGCTTCCGGATCGCCAGAGATGCGCGCGCCGGTCTCGTCTGCCATGTACTCACGTGCGCGAGAGATG
>DATLYA010000165.1:0-21383 GCA_035575235.1 Candidatus Methylomirabilota bacterium | reverse complement strand
ATCTTGCCGTCGCGAAGCGATACGAAGAGTTATACAACACAGACGTCGAACGGTTCGTTCACGAGTGTTATACGCCGGATTGCGAAGTGAACGGCGGGATGATTCGCGGCTACGAACAATTTGTCCGTGTTGAAAAGAACGTGCTGCGTGCGGCGCCAAAGCGCAAAATGCGCGTTGATCGGACGCACGTGGCGGGAAATGTGGTGATCGTCGAGGCCGTCCTGCTTGACCCCGACCGAGGCGCGGACTGGCAGTTGCCGTTCTGCGCGGTGCTAACGTGCCGCGACGGCAAGATCGCCACCGACTGGACCTACGCCGAGTTTTCAAAATGGCCGGGACTCTAGTACTCAGTCCGGATGATTTTGAGGGGTCATTGCGAGGAGCAACGCGACGAAGCAATCTCGCCGATAGTAGCCCCCCAGAGATTGCTTCGCTCCGCTCGCAATGACAATCCTCATCTTCAAGCGGACGGATTACTAGAGCTCTACCCCTTCGGCAATTTCAATACGCGCTCGCCGATGATGTTATGCTGAATCTCGCTTGAGCCTGCCGCAATAGTGAGTCCACGCGCACGCAGGGCGCGGTACGGCCACCGACCATTTTCGACCGCGCCGACTGAACCGCGCTCAAGCTGAGCGAAGGGTCCAAGCAATTCGTCAGCGAACAGAGCGACCCGGAGATTTAATTCCGTCGCATGGAGTTTCCCATATGAACTTTCCGGCCCCGGGATTTTGCCGTTTAGTTGCGCGGTCAACGAACGATACCGGCTCAGGCGCAAACACAACGCTTCGCTCGCAAACTGGGCGAGTTTCTGGCGGACGTACGGGTGTTTTGCCGCAGGCATCCCCTCAAACTCGATCTCGCGTGAGAGCGCAATTAATTCATTGATTGTCCGCTCCACGGGATGCCGCGTGCCGCCGGACACGCGTTCGTACATCAACGTCGCGATGGACACCTGCCAGCCTTGATTCAATTCGCCGACGAGATTTTTGCGCGGCACGCGCACATTATCGTAGAAGACTTCGTTAAAATCAGAATCGCCGGTCATTTGCACGAGCGGCCTAATCGTGATGCCAGGAGTATGCATGTCCACCAACAAATACGAGATCCCCCGGTGTTTCGGCGCGTTCGGGTCGGTGCGCACGAGCAAGACCTGCATATGGGCGCGCTGCGCCAGACTGGTCCACACCTTCTGTCCGTTGATAATAAAGTCGTCGCCGTCGATGACTGCACGGGTTTGTAGTCCCGCCAAATCTGACCCCGCGCCAGGTTCGGAATATCCCTGGCACCAGATTTCTTCAGCCGTCAGCATCTTGGGCAGATACCGCCGTTTCTGCTCCTCGGTCCCAAAGGCCATTAGAGTGAAACCAATACGGTCCAGCGCCAGTTGATTGGCGCCGTACAGCGGCAGTCCGAGACGGAGCACTTCATCTTGGTAGATCGCCTGTTCAACCAGACTTGCGCCTCCCCCACCCCACTCCTTCGGCCAATGCAGCGCCACATAGCCGGCCTCGTACAAGCGGCGATGCCACTCCAGCATTTTCCGCCAGCGGCTGTCGCTATCTTCCTCACGTTCGTTGAGCGGATCGCTGCCGTCACCAAACACCGCGCGCTTATTGCGTTCCAACCACTCACGCAAGCGGGTGCGAAAAGCTTCCTGTTCTGGCGTGTAGCGAAAATCCATAGACTCTCCCCTGGCCTGTTCTATGATGACATTGCGATTTCTTTACCCTTCTCGACGCTTTTGCGCAAGGAAAACTCTCCTGCGCCAAAAACCGCCACGCCAAGGAGAATGCCAATGCCGCTGATCAACTTCACCGGCCATGAAGCAAGGCTCATGCTCACGAAGCACAGCAGCACAGGAGGAAAGCTCAGGGCTATCGTCCCAATCAAGCCAAACGGCACCTGGTAGGGTCGGGGTAAGCCCGGCTCTCTCAACCGCAACCAGATCAGCGCGGCAAATTCGGGAATGAGCGCCAACGCATAGAGAAACATATCCAGCTCGATCAACTCTTGAAAGGAAAAGGGAATAAGCGCAGCAACCGCTACACTGTTGACCAGAATGGCGACCCAGGGCGTGCCAAAGCGAGGATGCAGTTTGGTGAATGCAGTGGGAAACAGGCCATACGTCGCCAAAGCATACGGCACGCGGGCTGATATACAGAGTAGACTATTAAAGAGTCCGACCGCACTGATGACGCCGGCAACCGTCAGCCAGGTTCCCAGCCACGGTCCGCCCACTGCCGCCGCTACATGTGGGAAGTGACCTTCTTTCCACAGGCCCCACTGCTGATCGACCCCAACCCCTACCGCAACCGGGAGCAGATAAGCCATGGTGACCAATACCACCGTCGTTGCCATTGCCTTGGGAATGACTGTTCCCGGCTGCCGCACTTCACCCGCACAACACGCGGCATTATCCCACCCGCAGGTATTCCAGAGCATGACGCTGAGTAATAAGCCCCACTCGACTTTCCCCGGCAACGTCAGCCACCGTGTAGGATCGATTTGGCGGGTACCGCACAGGACAAGGACCACAAACGGCGCCAGGACAAAACAGGTAAAAACAATTGCGGCTCGCCCTACGAGCTGCGTTCCTCTGACATTGATGACAGCCACGACAGCAATCATGAGCACCCCCAATCCCCAACGTTCGCCAGGCGGCAGCTCGCCGCACAAATACGTCAGGTAGTCCACAAACATGACAGGGTATAAGGCATTATCGGCGAAGCTGCACAGCCAGCTCCACCAGCCCTCTTGGAACCCCCAGAAACGGCCAAAGGCGCGCTGCACCCACACGACGTAGCCGCCATCTTCTGGCATCGCCGCGGCGAGTTCCGCCGCCATCAATGCAGTAGGAAAACTCCACAACCAGGGAACGAGCAAGATGGCCAGCAACGTGAACAGCGGACCAGCCGCACCGACGGCGTCTTCAAGGCCGTACGCGCCGCCAGCAACACAAAAAAAGGTCAGGGCAACGAGGCTACGAAAATTCAGAACGCGCGGAGGGGACATCGCTTTGTAAAACGTCCGATAGTCTAACAGTCAAATCGTCCACAATGAAAAAAGGCAGTAAACCTTAGCTGCCAGGACCGTAGACGGCAAGACTACGAGCGAAGCAGCCTTGGATGCGTTTTGCGCTCTCACTTCTTCTTGCGCACAGTGGAGAACAAGGGGTGCATATCGTAGGGGCACGGCGCGCCGTGCCCCTACCCCTGGGGAGCTGCTCCCCAAAAACCAGAATTTTGCTATGCACCCGAGCACAAGGCTTTCGTTGACACCTCTCCCCTTCTTTCCTACAGTGCTAATAGCTACTCGTATTTTTCCAAGTTAAGCAGCTAATGGGAGCTGCAACTCGGTGGTTTCTCTAGCGTCTGTGATTTTACGATACGTTCTTGGTGCGAGGCCTTGGAGCGCAAGGGCCACAAAATTCCCCGCATGGAGCGCCAAATGATTCGCCAACCGTCCGGCCGAGGAGACGGCCTTCACGTCCCAGGGCCCCATCGGCAGCGGGTCGCAAGCGGCGGCACTCGCCTTGAGCAGCGAGCCCGCCAGCAAGGCCAAGCTGATGCGTCGCTCCAGCGCAGTTGTCGTCCAGGCGCGCGGCATGTCCATCGCACACGTGCCTTGGGCGACATAGAAGTTGGTCTCGACTGGCCAGCGGTGGCTATAGGCGGCTCTGATCTCGTCGGTCGTCAACTCGCGGGCGGTCGTGCCAATCAGCAAAGGACGCTTGTACGCCGGGTCATCCACACGCACGACCTCAAGGAGCGTCTGGGGGGGCAGCCCGGAAGTGCAAGTTTTTCCAGCATCGCACTCTCACCTCGCGCTCTTCAACGCGGAGGGTGAGGTCTTCATCCGCGTGTCCTTCTGGCCGCTTCGCCCCCGGATGCAGCACTGGCCCATACCGCGCCGGGCGCCCCCGCCTGCCGGGGGGTCTTGGTTTGGGTCCGCGTCGCAACGTGACGTTCTTACGCAAGCGCCCCACCAGCGCATCCCTCTCGGTCGCCGCCCGAAACTGCGCGACGGTGGCAATCCCGGCATCGACACTAAACAGGCGCTTCTCGGGGCTCTCTGGCAGGTCGGCAAAGACCTGGGCCACGGCCTCTTGGCACGTCGCCCCGAAGCGGGTGCGGCGCACCACGCCGACCCGTCCCCCGCGAATCAAGACCACCGTCGTGAGCGCGGCGACGATGTTAGCTTGCACCGCCCGGTTGGCCCGCTGACAGTAGCCTGTGCCCAGCCGCGCGCACTTCTTGGGGTTGGCGCGCAGCCGCGCAATCGTCGAGGAGTCGACGGCCTGGACGCTCCGCCCCTCACTGCCCAAGCGCACAGGCTCGACCGGCAAGCACTCCACACACCAGCTCAGCGCCCGATCAAAGAGGCTGTCGAGCGAGAGGCGCCCCCGCTCCATGGCCCGTTCCACCCGGTGCCACCCCCAGCGCAGATGCACGACGTAGGGCAGCGCGGCGCGCGCCAAGCTCCCCTGATGGTGGACAAGTTGACCGGTGAACATGGGGATGAGCACGATACCAATGAAGTACGCGGTGCCCGAGGGCAGAGTGCGAATCAGGTTATTCACCGCACTCGCAGCCAGGTACACTGGCTGCGCGGCCAGATGACGAGTTGTATTGGATGGTTTCGACACCCACCCAGCATCTCAGAACTCTGGCCGCCTTGGCTACTCATTTGGTAAAACTCGAGCTGTGGTGTGGAGTTATTTAGGCGGCCAGTCGATACTCTTGCCCCCGCGTCAGGAGTGCCCACAGAATGCGGGCGTGTTTCGCGGCTAAGGCAACGGCAGCAATGTTGTTCCCGCGCCGCCGCCGCACCGCCTCCACCCAACGACTCTTCCGGTCACTGCGTTTAGCGCTAAACTGTAACACCGCCCGGGCGCCATGAATCAAGAGGGTGCGCAAATACACATTGCCGTGTTTAGTGATCCGTCCCAACACTGTTTTGCCGCCCGTCGAGTGTTGCTTGGGGACTAAGCCCAACCAGGCCGCAAACTACCGCCCGTGTTCAAAGGCAGAGCCAGTGCCGATAGTGGCCACAATAGCAGTGGCGGTCATCGGCCCCACACCCTCGACTTGCATCAACCGGCGTGTGGCGTCATTCTGTGTGGCCAGTTCTGACTAGGGGACAGTAAAAGCTACCTAGGAATTGAGCAGGAAATAGCCTCCGCAGGGAGGGTGGGCTACACTCGTAGCCACGCAAAAACCATCCGCGCCCACGGAGGCTAGAATGATCAAACCACAAGACAAAGTGTTTGCCAACTTGATTACCCAACTGCAGCGCGATTTGCCCTTGGCACCGCTCACCCGCCTGGTGAATCTGGCTGCGATCGCCCTGGGCATCCTGCGCAGCAAGAGCCTGCAAGTCGGCCAGAGCATTACGGCCACGCCCTTGGCCGGCACTCGCGACAGTCTCAAGAAGCGTGTGCACCGGTTTCTGAAGAACCCCGACGTAACTGTTGAGCCCTACTATGAGCCGCTGGCGCGGCAGATCCTGACGCGGCTGGCCGGTGGCGGAGCACGGATTCATTTGACGGTAGACCGGACCGAGTGGGGAGCCTTTAACATCTTGTCTGTCTGTGTGGGGTAGTGCGGGCGGGCCTTGCCCCTGTTGTGGGGGATGCTGGGGCCGGGGGCATCGAGTGTTGCCGAGCAACAGGCGCTGTTGGCCGTCGTGGCCCGGTGGCTGCCGCCAAGAGCGGACGTGCTCTTGTTGGGAGATCGAGAGTTTGGCACGGGCGTGCTGGCCCAGTGGGCCCTGAGGCAGGGCTGGGGCGTCTGCCTGCGCTTGCGCGCCCCCGAGTATGTCTGCCGCGCCGGGGTCCCGTATTTTGAGCTGTTGCCTTTGGTGCTGCCCGGCCAGCGCCGCTTCTGGCCCCACATCGTTTTCACCCCAAAACATGCAGTTGCAGGCCTCAACTTGGCCATGTACTGGGCACCGATGGCCGCCGAGCCCTGGTATCTGATTACCACCGAACCGACCTGTAAGCTCGCCTGTGCCCGTTACCAGAAACGGTTTCGGATCGAGGAGATGTTCAAAGATTTCAAAAACAACGGGCGCGGGTTTGGCTTAGAGTTGACCGGGGTGCGTCATGCCGACCGCCTGGAGCGGTTGCTGCTGGCCCTGGCGCTGGTCTACACCTGGCTGTTGCTGTGGGGCGCGTATGTCATCGCCAGCGGCCAGCAACAGCTCGTCGATACCGTGCGCAGACCTACCTTGAGTTTGTTCCAGACGGGCCTGCGCTTCATCATGCGGCTGTGGCATCAGGGCCAGTTGGTGAATTTCCACTGGCATCTCGCCATGCGTGCAGGAGCTGACAATTGAGAGTCCCAATTACTGTCCCCTACTCAGGGGAAGTCATCCAGATTCCAGGAGAAAGGCATTTCTACCAAATCAATGGGCTTGCCGAACTCGTACGGCGCATCAATGGCCGCCTTGACGCCGTCGCGGCAGTAATAGGGGGTAAAGTCGTTGCCCAGCAGGCTGCTGTCATACTGAAATCCATATTCGAGCAGCAGTTTGAGCGTATTCGGGCTGAAACTTCCTGCGGGAGACCGGTATCCTTGTGGAGCACGGCCTGTCAGGCCCTTGATGAGCGCAATTCCCCGTTCCAGGATCGCCCGCTCTTTTTCGAGCTCTAAACGCGCGGGGTTCTCGTGGCAATAGCCGTGGTGTCCAACCTCATGCCCTTCGTCGACCAAGCGTCGGCATTCCACTGGAAACGCTTCGATCGTATGGCCAGGGATGAACCAGGTCGATTTGATGTTGTATTCAGCGAGGAGGTCGAGGAGCCGTTGGGCGCCGATCTGTCCGAACTCGCCGCGGGACAGGGCATTGGGCGACTCGGTGTGGAAATTAGCGATCCATACCGACATGGCGTCGAAATCATACGATAAGCAAACGGTGATGTCTTTCAACATAGAGCGCGCCTCTATTGTCGTTAGCGCTTCAGCACAATTTCCTTGGTGTCGTTACCAACTCGGCCCCTGTCTAGCGGGTGTCTCATGGTGATGGACGGACACACGGCGGAAACACCTGCCGTGTTCGCTCCTGACACAACCAGAAGAATGGAGTCTGGCGACCAGGCGCTATGGATGAACGCATCCTCTGGCTTGTCTGCCAAATCATGGGTGAGCTTGCCAAAACGGCGCAGCTCGCGCTTGGTTTTGCCGAAGTGCTCCCACAGGAACTGCTTCACGTCTCTCTTCGACCAACCTTGTCTGGCGATGATTTGCGCATGCTCCGGGCCCATCACGACTATCGCGCCGTGAGGGATTCTCTCTTCTGTCACCTGGGTAATCATGCCGGCGTACGACATGGAGTCAGCGATGGTGAGCAAGATCTCCTCTGGGACCTGCGAGGTACGGTGCTCGACGTACACGTCGCTGCGCATCATCTGGACCGTGACCGTGCTCGCCTCGACCGGGAACCCTCGCTCGACATGCAACGGTTCCCAGGGACTGTCCTCCTCATTCTCGGCGATACAGCAGCTGTACTTCGCCGAGGCGCCTTGCGTGCTTTGATCGAACTCGTGCGGGCGGATGCCGAAGGCGTTCATGATGATCAAGCGCAAGGCGCGTCCGATAGTTGCATTTGGCCGGTCACCTGGGCTGAAGATATTATCTTGACAATTAAAACCGAGCCGCTGGCGGACGGGCCCGTTGACGATGATGAGCTCTGCCTGACCAGTGGTGCTCTGCAGCAGCCCGGTGATCGTCCCAGCGCCGCCGGCAAAGGCGTCGATGACGGCAAGGACGACAGGGAAGTACTCCGGCCGACAGCCTGCCATGACAGCGTTGATCGCTGCGCGCCGCACGGTGCACGTACGGTCCAGGTGCGGGACTGTCATTATCACCTCGTCCGGATCACGATCCGTCTGGACGAGGAATTCGTCGACAAACTCTTGGAGCGGGGGGACCACTGGCAGGCCGTCTGTCCACCCTCGCTCGTAACAATGCTCAATCGCTTGTCGGGCGCTACGCGCGGCCTCGTCAGTTAAATCTTGTTGAGTTGCGCGGGTCACACTTTCCTCTCCTTCCTTACCGATCAAGGCTATAAAGCTGCCGCGGCGTCTTTAACCCTTTCCTCAATCCCGAGAATGGCGAGAATCTCCGGCAGCACGGCGACCGCCCGCTGCTTGATCTGTTCGGCGTTGAGGCTGCTGATCGGGTGAGGGATCGCCGCATAGCGATAATCAGGATAACCGTAGCGCCGCGCCATAGCGTCCGCTGCGGCGGTAAACGTATGAGTGATAATGGCTGCTGCTGGAACGCCTCTCTTCTCGAAGATCGCGCCGTCGGCCACACTGGCCGCACTGCACGACCCTCAATCACCGACACCAGCAATGACCACATCACACGTGTCGACCAGTTCATTCACGAGCTGGTTATCAGCCGGATGGGAGAAGGTCGGCTTTGTGCGCGCGATGATTGATTTCAGAGCGTAACGCTCTTTGAGGAGGTCGCCGATAGCGGCGAGCACAGCGTCTGCATTAAGCTTGGTGTTGCCGAGCAGGCCGAGTCTCGCTCCATCGAGAGTGTGGAGTCGTCTCGGCGCTAGATTATAAAGTTTCTCCTGCGAGGAGCCTGTAGGATCGAGGATTGGCATCGTTCACCCCTCCTTTCTTGACTGAGTTTGCGCCTCTGCTCTATTAACAACTGCAGCCAGATCCACCCGAGGCGCCGCCTCTCTGCATTTAGATACCATAAAATGCAGCGGCATTAGCGCCTAAGATCTTCTCCACGGATGCAGCGGGCAACGAAGACAAGACGTGACGCATCGCCGCGACTGGGTGCGCAACGCCTTCAGCGTGCGGATAGTCCGACCCCACAAAAAACTTCTCATCTCCGACAAACTGAATGATCAGCGGCAGCAGTTTCTCGCTGGGGTCAGCATTCACCCAAATATTGCGCGCAAAATACTCCCGAATCGGCCGCTTCATTTGCGAGGTGTGACGCATGTACTGGTAGCGATACTCAAAACGCTCGATCCACTCCCCCACCCAACTGCCCATCGCCTCCACAGTCGCCACCCGCAGGGCGGGAAAGCGCTCAAACACGCCATCATAAACCATAGTGCTCAGCGACATGCGGGGGTCTTGGATGACATTCATGGAAATGAACATGAACCCCGGGTTATGGTCCTGATACCAGGCGCTCCCCAGGTATTGCTTATTGCCGGCCGGGTGAATGCCGACCGCCAAGTCGAGGTCCTGCGCGGCCGCCCATACGGCGTCATAATCGGCGTGCCCGAAGCTTTTCCCATGCACCGGCGCGGATCCCACCATGACCGAATGAGCGCCTAACTTCGCCACACGCTGCATCTCCTGCACCGCCAGGGCCGGATCGCGTAACGAAATGTGAGCCGCGGGGAAGAGGCGATCAAGATGCCCTGCGCAGATTTCGAACGCCCAGGTGTTATAGGCCCGACAATGCGCCGCGGCGAGCTGTGGGTCGCGCACCTCTCCTTCCCATAACAGCCCCAGTGTGGGGAAAAGAATCTGATAATCAATCCCTTCGGCGTCCAAAAACTGCACGCGTTTGTCCATGTTCTGCCAGTCCGCGCTGGCAATGAGCGAACGATCGAGCTCGTTGAGCGCGTGTCCCTCTTCCTTTTGTCCATGGCCGACGATAATGCTCAGCATCTCCTCGGTGTCACTGCCCAAGTGCATCCGTTTCCCGTCCACGAGCATCTGTCGCTTACCAGTGGACGGATCTTCCACCACACGCATCGCGCGCTCCCGATACGAGGGCTCAATATAACGGAGAAATAAATCAAGCGGTTCAATCAAGTGACTATCGCCGTCAACGATTTTCATACGCGCTCCTTCAGGTGTTCCTGAGTCGTGGAGTGGTTGTTGCCCTTCCGCGTCAACCCCAATTCGTGCAATTCACGCGCATCAAGCATAGGGGACACAAGAAAAAAAGTGAAGCGAGGCGTCCGCTCTCTGCGCGCATCCCTGCGCTGTCGTACGCTCGTTATCCCCCTCTTCACAAGAACGCTCATCCGAAGAGCAGCGGGCCGCCAGGTTACAGTTTGCTGACATCAATACGCCGGTTATCCTTCTTGTAGGGAGCCGGGGCGACCGTCGCTCGGATCTCTTTCTGCGGCTCGCCCGGCTCGCCCCAGACGACAGTGACCTTGGCGCCAGGTTCACTGTGTTCAACGTCGATCGTACACAGCGAGAGCATCTGGCGGAAGTAGTAACTATAGCCGCGCGAGGTTGATACGCCGACGAGCCTGCCGTTCTTCAGCACCTTGTCAGCATACATGAAGCCGCGCTGATCGCGCGGCATCTCCATGTAATGGTACGGCTTGCCCTGACGGAAGAGCGAAGCGTAGACGTCGACGACATCGTCGGCGTTCCAGACCAGTGTCCTCATGGTCCGCCGCGGATGAGCAACCTCTTCTTCCAAAGCTTTACGTCCGATGAAGTCGTGGTCGAACTTGATGCGGTTCGCCCAGCCGAGCTCGACAGGGCTGCGGTAGTAAGCGCTGACATCATCAGCCTCGAAGCTGCCGGCGAGGTTAAAAGTTGCGGCAAACGCGGGCATCGCCGCCGTAAACGCCTCAAGGTATTCTCGCATGTCGTCCCCGAAGATGGCCGGCAGATAGTCGGTAATGATGGTGGGGAAACAGGCCTCGAGGTGATTGATGAAGACAGCCCGCCCGCCTAGTCGCCTGATCCCGAACTCCTTCCCGGCCTCCAGGATGGCGTCGTAGATCTCTTGGGCGTACGCGCGGGGCCCCTGGAGCTCATACCCAATCTCGCCAGCCATGCCCTGGCGTAGGGCCCAGACTTCCCGACCATTAATATGAATCTTCCCCGCGTACATGAAGGCAATGTCGCGGAGGCTCTGGCCAGCCGCCTTCTCGACGACGTAGAGCGCCTTCGGACCAGAGACTTGGAAATTGAACCAGTCGTCTTGCTCTGACGTTGCGTTGTATCGCCCTCTGCGCAATTGGTAATCGATCCAGAAGCCGCCGCGACCGAACAACATGAATTCGTCTTCGCCGAGCCGGCTGAGGATACCTTCATGGATGACCTTCCCGGCGTCATTGCAGTGAATGACGTGCTTCGCCTGACCAATAGCGAACCTGGCAAAACTGTTGACTGAAAAGTCCGAGAAGAGCTTGAGTACGTCCGGCCCCTTGAAGCGGCGTTCCCACAGGAAGGACCAGTCGCCGATATAGCACGTCTCTTTCCAAGACAGACTCTCGTCAATCCAGTCCGTGTACTCGGGCTGTCCCCACCGCGTCGTGAAGTATCCTTCGGGCGTGGTTCTCATATTTTGGACCGTGATCGCCATGATCAGCTTCTCCTTTTGCTTTGTCTCCTCTAAACCAAACGCCCCGCGATTGGCGCCCTCACGTGGCGCCCTGAGTGAAACGAAGGGTCTCCGCCTGCACTTGCCGCTCTACAGCGCCACTCACCCTCGGGCCGTCAAGGCGCTCTGCGCGGTAGGGGGGCGGCGGCCAGCACCGAACCGGGCTGTCACAATTCGTCCAATTCTTCGCTGCACGCAGTATGACAGTCATGAGGGGCTCCGTTGTCACGTGCACGAAGGTCTTGCCTTCTGATTTAGTGAGCCAATCTCATGAAGTCTAAATGAGGAGCGGTCCTTGTGATCGCCCAAGCACCCTGAATGGAGACGAGCTGCGCTCTTGTCGAGCAGCAGCAATTCATTGCGTCGCTTTCTTTTCCCACCAATCCGAGCCCAGCGCCACCCGCCGCACGGCGTCAGTATCGGTCGGCTGATGGCCCACTTGCTGCGTGGGCGCAGGAGTTTCGACGACGCGATTGGATAGCCTCCCTACCCCGGTGATCTCAACTTCAACAAGATCACCAACGTTCATCGGGCGCGAGTTTCGCGGCGTGCCAGTCATGATCACATCCCCTGGGAGCAACGTCATAAAGCGGCAGAGATCCGCCAGGATATAATCAATCGGGAAGATCATCTCCTCGATCGCTCCCTCCTGCACGACTTTCCCGTTGAGATAGGTGCGGAGGATGGATTGGCGGATATCCACGCCGCTGACGATGCCGGGGCCGACCGGGCAAAACCCGTCCATCCCTTTCACGCGCAGCATTGAGCCGGCGTCGGTGTCACGAAAGTCCTGGCTGCCAACATCGTTGCCGGGAGCAAAGCCGGCGATGTAACTCCAGGCCTCCGCGCGTCCAACGTTGCGCATTGGCTTGCCAATAATCACTGCTACTTCCCCTTCATAATTGAGGTACTTTGTCCCATTCGGTCGCGCGATCGCGCCGCGATGGCTGTTCAGGGCAGTCGTAGGCTTCTGAAAGTAAGTCGGAGTCTCCTGCTTGGGCGCACGAAACTCCACCCGGCGCGACTCATAATTGAGGTGAATACACAGGATCTTGCTCGGCTCGCACGGCGGCAGATAGGTGGCTTCCGCTTCCACGACTCGACGACCATCGCCGAGCACCAGAAACTCTCCCTCCGGCTTGACCCATTTGGGCTGGCCTTCATGCAGAATCCGACGCCATTCGGCGCGTGGTCCATTCAGTACGTTCATAGTTACCTCCAATCCAACAAAAGCACGGAGACAAGAGTGGAATGACATCAGGCCCGCGCAGGCGAGCATCCAGGAACATAGGGCGTGAGCATTACGCGCACGCTTCGGCTTATATGCGCGGCGTGTTTTCAGGTTCGGCAATAACTCGATTTTCAATCTCTCCCAGCTTCGTGATAGCGATCCTTACTACATCCCCCGCCTTCAGCCACTTGGGTGGTTTCATCGCTGCGGCTACCCCTGCAGGGGTCCCGGTGGAAATGATATCGCCAGGCTCCAGGGTAAACGCCGTCGATAAATGTTCGACTAAATCAAAGCAGTTAAAGAGCAGCTGACTGGTGTTGGAGCTTTGCCGCAGTTCTCCATTCACCCATGTTTTCAAATCGAGCGTGTGGGGGTCGCCAACCTCATCTGCGGTGGTGATCCACGGACCCAACGGACAGTGGGTGTCCCAGGATTTGCCCATCGTAAAGGTCGGCACCCGCCGTTGCCAATCGCGCACGCTGACATCGTTGGCGATCGTGTACCCGACGATGACTTCACGGGCGCGCTGCTTAGGCACGTGGCGACAGTAGCGCCCGATCACCACCGCGAGCTCCCCCTCATAATCAAGCTGTTCGGAAGCCCGCGGCAAGTGGATATTTCCGTTCGGGCCGGTCACGGCGGTGGACTGCTTATTAAAGATCATGGGCACTTCGGGCGTTTTATTGCCGGTTTCCGCAATGTGATCTTTATAATTGAGTCCGACAGCGAGAATCTTGGGCGGCCGTAAGATGGGCGCTTCTAGCTTTACATGTTTGAGGGCAAGACGAGCGGCGGTATTGCCGACAGCGTTTCTAGCCGCCGCTAACGCCTCCGCTCCTGCCGCCAGAAACGCGCACATTTCGCGGGGGAGATGAGGCGCGGCTGCCGCAAGATCCACCATAGCGTCGCCGTCCACAATCCCAATGCGAGTTGAACCACCGTGAGTGTACGTGGCAAGTTTCATAGGTCCCTCCTTTGCTGCGTTCTCTGGGGAGATGTTCTAGCATCCTTATATTGAAAAACTGCTTGAGGCCAGACCACGGCGTGGAGAGGCCGGACAGGAAAACCCTTTACAAAAGCGGTGGGAGGTCGCGTAGAAAGATATGCGTAAGAGAGTTTTCTCGCGTATTTCTGAGAGACGCTGGTCGAGTCCTTTCTTCCGTCTCTCTTGCTCTCCACCAGTGCTTTTTGTTAAGGAAGTGCGATGAGACAAGGATGATGTAATGCCGTTCACTCTTCCACAGGAAGTTGCTTTTTATCTGACGCCAACTGATCAACGCCACCTCGGGGCGGTGCTCACCGAGCTGCCGTCTCGATTGCAGGAACCTCTGCTGCGCAGTATACACGCGGCAGCCGTTTTTGATGCCCGGTCTTTGTCGTCGCTGTTGCCGTTGTTGGGGTCGCTCGTACGCGCTCTTCCTGCGGCGAGCCGCGTCGTGCTGCTCGAACGCATCGCCTCGCTCTCCCAGTCTTTTCCCGCCACGACTGTGCCGCTCTTTCGTTCGCTCGGGCGCGTCTACGATGAAGTCGGCGAGGAACGCACGCTCTCCTGGATTGCCGCTGGAGAAGAGGTTGCTCGTCGTGGGACTGACGCAGGGGCCGCTTTCTTTGCGCTCAAGTCTCGCACCAGTCTGCTGACCCTGCGAGGCGCCCTCCCACATGTGTATCTCAGCGACGTGCACGGCGTCCTGCTCAAATATCTGCATATGCTGAGCGGTGAAGCGATTGGTCTCAGCGAAACGGACCAGCTCTCTTTTCCGCCGCCGCTGGCGGAAGGCGGAGGGGAAGTAGCGCCGCTCCCTTTTTGCATTGATCGGTTTCCGACCTATGAGGAGAATTTTCGCCTATACCGGGTGCTTGTCGCCCACCAAGCGGGGCGTCTGGAGTTCGGGACGTATACGTGCGCCCCATCTCACCTGTGGGCCTCGCTTGCGCCGCTGCTTTCTACGGTTACTGAATCAACAGCCGCGCCTGTAGACGACCTTGCCGCGTATTTTGACCTCTTTCCACGTGGGGATCTCATCGAGCTTCTCTTCTTACATATCGAAGGCAAGCGGGTCGCCGCCCGGCTCGCCCAGCGCTATCCAGGGTTGCAAGCTGATCTCCTCTGGGCGGAGTCGCTGCCGGCCTTCTCACCTCCTGTGATTATTGCAGTGTTGGCGCAAGTCCCGCCTGTAACGTGGACGCGTTTCTCCGCAACGGGGACAGTGCAGGACTCGCTCTTGTTAGCGACCCGATTGTACGCGAGATTCCTGCGTGCTGAGGCCGCTCTCGCCCCGACCGTAGTCGCCGGCGGCCGGCACGATTGGGAGGAGAGCGCGGAAGAGGGAATGGGATTTATTACCGGCGTGGACTTAGGAAAGAGCAGCGATGAGGCTGCAGCGTCGGAAGAGAAGAGGCGCCGGCAGCGTCGTGCGCTCACCACGACTGATCTCCGTTATGTGTATGACGAGTGGGACTTTGAGATCGAAGATTACCACCCGCATTGGTGTGAAGTGAGGGAAACGCCATTGATCGGAGATGGCGGCGCATTTTTCTCGAAGACGTTGACAACCTATGCCGAGCTTATTCCGCACCTCAAACAGGAATTCTACAAGCTGCGTCCGCGCATGCCCAAGCAGGTGAAAGGATTGGAAGACGGAGAAGAGATTGACCTCAACGCGGTCGTAGCGGCGCAGGTCGACCGCCGCAGCGGCGTTTCGCCATCACTCAAAGTGTACACGGCGCGACAATTGATCGAACGCGACGTGGCTGTGCTGTTCCTGGTTGATGTCAGCGCCTCCACGGCGGTGCGGCTCGCTGCCGACGCCTCGCCTGAGGCGTCGATCGCAGAGAAAGACAGCGGACCTCGAGTGATTGATCTCATCAAAGAGGCGACGGCGCTGTTAGCGGTGACGCTGGAAGAGATTGGCGACGCGTATGCGATCTACGGCTTTTCCAGTAGCGGCCGTCATGACGTTGAAGTATATCCGGTGAAAACTTTTCAGGAATCTCTCTCCGTCGAAATCCAGAGCCGTATCGGAGCTCTGGCGCCGCAAGGAAGCACGCGCATGGGCGCGGCGGTGCGCCATGCAACACGGCGGCTCAAGGGCGTGTCGAGCCGTACGCGCCTGTTGGTGGTGTTAAGTGACGGCTATCCTGAGGATGAAGACTATGGCAAACCGGTGATTCCCCCGCTGTATGGACTACGCGATACGCTGATGGCGCTGCGTGAGGCCGAGCGCGGCGGCGTGACGTCTTTTTTTCTGACTATCGATAAAGGCGGTCACGCTTATCTGCGCGCCATGTGCCCTTCGTCGCGCTACCTCGTCATTGAAGACGTGCGCGCTTTGCCCACTGAGCTGCCCAAAATTTATCAGCGTCATATCTGGGCACAGACAGTGTAGGGCGAATAAATGGCGTAACTACCAAACTCCCCTTTTCCTTGACAGCTGAGAGCCGGTAGTCTATGGGCTCTGTAGCGCCTAGTTGTTCGGAGCAGCAGAGGAGGCGAGGGCACCCTCCTTGAAAAATTCCTGCTTTCCAGCAATCTGCGCCGGACTTCTGCGCGGGGTGAGAAAACAAGGAGAGGCTCCCATGTCTGCCGCAGTCACTAACAAAGGGCCTCCGGCTGAGTTGTTTGCCCAGACCTGCCGGGAATCGCTTACTACATAAGGAGGACAGAGGACACATGGCACAAGAATGGCGTGAAGAAACCGTACATGTAACTGGCACTGATCTCGTCCTCATCCAAGGAGGATCAGGGAGACCTGTGCTCGTACTGCATGAGGAACTCGGACATCCAGGGTGGCTGCGTTGGCACTCCGAGCTGGCGCGCAGCCGCACGGTTCTGATTCCACAGCATCCTGGATTTGGCAAATCCCCACGTGTGGAGTGGATACGCAATATTCGCGACCTCGCTGGTTTTTACGCGCTGGCGCTGAAAGAGCGCGGCTTAGCGCCCGTCGATGTCATCGGGTTTTCGCTGGGCGGCTGGATTGCCGCGGAGATGGCTGCCTGCAATCCGACGCAGTTCCGTAAAATGGTGCTCGTGGCGCCGACCGGCATTAAGCCGCCGGAGGGCGATATCATGGATCTCTTTATTGTGACGGCGCGCGCGTATCTCGACGCCAGCATTCACGATCCGCAAAGTACGCCAGAGTTCGCCAAGTTGTATGGCGGCGAACAAACGCCCGAGCAATTCGAGGCGTGGGAAGACGCCCGTGCGGAAACTTCCCGGCTTGCCTGGCAACCCTATATGTTCAATCCTAGTCTTGGCCAGCTGCTGGAAATAGCGTCCGGGCTTCCCACGTTGATTGTGTGGGGGAAGCAGGACCGTATCGTGCCGATCAGCGCGGCGGAAGTTTACAAGAAGTCTATTCCTGGCTCTGAACTCGTGGTATTTGATAACTGTGGCCATCGACCGGAAATAGAAAAGCAGGCAGAGTTTTCGCAACACCTGCAACGCTTTTTAGCCTGAACAGGCGAGAGGAGGGATCGCTATGCATATCATGTCATTCTCCGAACGTGCCTACATTCACGTACCAGAGGAGGTGATTATCGAAAACGGCAGCAGCTACTTTGGCATACCGAATACGTACTTTGATCCGCAAAAAGGCGGGCAGCTCATGAACGAGTATCTCGATGAGCGCGTCTATGCTGAAGAGCTGGGCTTTGACGGCGTGATGCTCAACGAACATCATCAAACCCCCTTCTGCGGAGGATCGGTGATGGACGTGGAAGCGGCTATCCTGGCTCGTATCACAAAGCGAGTGAAGATCGTACTCCTGGGCAATCCCCTGCCGGTCGCCGACCCCTTACGGCTGGCGGAAGAGCTGGCGACGATCGACATGATCTCCGGCGGACGTCTCGTGCCCGGCTGGGTGCGCGGCGCCGGGAGCGAAAGTATTGCCAACAACGCCAACCCGGCCTTCAACCGCGAACGGTTTAACGAAGCCCATGACTTCGTTATTCAGGCGTGGACGAAGCCGGGTCCCTGGCGGTATGAAGGCAAACACTATCACTATCGGCACGTGAATCCCTGGGTGCTGCCTGTGCAAAAGCCGGTGCCGCAGATTTGGATTCCTGGCATTATCAGCCCGGAAACCGTCATCTGGAGCGCAAAGCATCGCTATCCTTACGTGGCCCTCGCCACCCAGCTTGAACCGACGATAGAGATGGTCAATCTCTACGCTGACGTGGCGGCGCAAGAGGGCTTCCAGGCCGGGCCGGAAAATTTCGGCTATCTGCAGAACGTCTGTGTGGCCGAGACGGAAGAGAAAGCGCGAGAATTGGCCAGAGGATTCGTCTACGGCGGCGGCTTCGGCGCCTTCGCGCGCGCTGAATGGATGTTTCCTCCAGGATACAACTCAAAGGAGGCCACGAAGCGGCTGGCGAAAGCGATGGTTGATCCACGCACGGGAACGGAAATTATCCGCTTCACGCAGGGCAAAGTTGATGTCGAGGAAGTGAAACGCAGCATCGACAGCAATTTCCAGGCGGCGCTCGACAGCGGGTTGATTATCGCCGGCACCCCGAAGACCGTGTTGAAGCGCATCCGGTTTATGCTGGAAGCGTTGCGTCCAGGTATCTTTGGCATCTGGTATCATCACGGTCCGATGACTTTCGAACAGCGCAAGACTTGCCTCCGGTTGCTCGGAGAGGAAGTGCTGCCGGCAATGCGAGAGATGGCGAAAGAACTGGATCTGCCCGGGCCTTACGAAGTCAAACCTGGCTCGCGTCCGTTGCCGGCCTCCGGTAAGCGTGATCCCGTGGTGGGCATCGACAAAGCGGCCTAACCAGGATTTATATCGCAATCACACTCAGAAGGGCGGCTCGTACGAGTCGCCCTTTTTTATTCATAGGGCGCATTTGTGCACTTTATTCGTAGGGCGCGCTTGCGCACCCTACCGGACTATGTGCTGCGCACGAAACGCCGTAATCTCCTCCTGTGCGTATCCGTACTCACGCAAGATTTCATCGGTATGCTGACCCAGTAACGGCGCGGGACGGCGCAAAGCGGTCAACGGTTCAGAGAATTTCCACGGTGGGCTCAATGTCAACATTTTTCCACACACGGGATGTTCGATCGTCTGCACCGCGCCGATGGCGGCGGTTTGCTCGCTCTGCATGACGCTGTGTAGCGTCTGTAAGATTGTGATCGTGCCGCCGAGTTCATCTTGAACAAGGTGACGAAATTCTTCTACGCTCCATTGCTGAAGATCATCGCGGATTGCTGCTTCCAAATCACGATTGATGACCAGGAGATTGCCCACGGCAAAACGCGGATCAGCGGCGAGATCCGGACGATTCAGGGCGAGGAAAAACTTGTCCCACGCTTCGCCGTCGCCACGTAGTGAAAACAATACCGCACCGTCACGGAGCTGAAACCCGAAATCCGGCGGTTCGGTGTAGCCCAGCAGTTGCCGTCCCGCCCATTCGTCGGGATCATGTTCTGCGGCGAGTTGCCATTGGCTCACGGCGATCATGGTCCCAAGCATGGAAACGTCAACATGCTGTCCCTCGCCGTGGCGCATGCGCCAGAACAGCGCGGCCAGAACGCCTTGAAACGCCGCGAAAGCGGTTTCCGTCGCCGCCAGATCGAACCCGGCGCGGAGCGGCGGCTCACCGGCTCTGCCAAGATTCCGATTGACGCCGACAAACGATTGAATGGCGAGTTCCGTGCCCGGCTGACGCGCCAACGGTCCTTTGCGGCCAAACGCGGAGATGGAGCAGTACACCGCGCGCGGATTCAGCGCGGCAACCGCATCATAGCCGAAGCCCAAGCGCTCCATAACGCCAGGACGATAGCCTTCCACCACGACATCCGCCTCGGCGAGGAGACGGCGGCAAATATCTTTCCCGCTTGGGGTCTTGAGGTCGAGCGCGATGCTGCGCTTGTTGCGGTTCAGTTGCACGAACAGTGAACTTTCCGACTTGATGAAGGGACCAATGTTTCGTACCCAATCGCCGTCGAGCGGCTCAACCTTGATGACCTCCGCACCCAGGTCGCCCAACTGCATGCTGCACATAGCGCCAGGCGCGCCTTGCGATACATCGATGACTTTTAAGCCTGACAACGCAAGCGCGCCGTTTGCCGCTTTCGCCATCGTATGTTTGTCACCTTTTGTTTGTGAAACTTCGCGATTCACTTGCGTCACGATTTCGTGATGATGCTCGTCGAGCGCGGGGGATGGCCGGGTAATCGCTGCTGGCGTTTTGCTGAAACGCCAGTGCGGCATGGCCGAATGCATTGGTCCCCATTGGCTCTCGATAATCGTCATCATTTTGTTGGCCTGTACTTGCGGATGCTGCTGAAGAACGTTGCTTACCAGATCATCACTACAATACTGCCCACAGGGCGCGTCATGTTTACGCAACTGCCACAGCCAATAACCGGTCGGTTGCGTGCGAAAGATGGGCGTCAGTTCGGCGATGAGGGCGTTGCGATTCTCGATGCGCGCGGCGTTGGTAGCGAACCGCGCATCGCTCTGCCAATCCGCCCGTCCAATAGCGTCACAGAACTTTTTCCAAAATCCTTCATGCGGAACGCTGACATTGATATAACCGTCGGCAGTGGCGAAGGCCTGATCTGGAACAAGATTTGGTCGCCCGCTGCCCAGTGGCGTTGGCGCCTGGCCGGTGGCGAAGTATTCGGCAAAACGGGTGGTCCCGGCGACGAGCGATGACTGAAACTGTGAGGTTTCGATCATCATCCCGCGTCCAGTACGTTCGCGTACGTACAGGGCGGTGAGCATGGCTTCGAGGTTGATCATCGCGCCGTTCCAATCAAACTGGGCAATGCCGCGCACGAACTCAAACGGCCCGCCTGCTTGACCGGTGACGGATGTGGCGCCGCTGCTGGCCTGACCGTACCACTCATTGCTCGTCATGCCCTGCATAGGGCCAGCGTTGCCGTACGCGCCAGAGCTGAGATAAATGACGCGGGGATTCAGCTCTGACAGCGTTCTGTAGCCGAGACCGAGACGTTCCATCACCTCTCCTGAGCGGAAGTTCTCAATCACGATATCGGCCCATTGGATCAGTCGGAGCGCGAACTCTTTGTCCTGCGGCTCCTTGAGATCCAGCACGATGCCGCGTTTGGTGAGATTATTGCCGAGGAAGGTTGTGCCCATGCCTTTCTTAAAGGTCGCGACATGACGCACCGGATCGCCTTCCGGTGGTTCGATTTTGATGACATCGGCGCCGAGAAACCCCAAATACTGCGCCGACACTGGGCCGACAGCGGCGCGGCCAAAGTCCAACACGCGAATTCCTGTGAGCGGTCCTGACATCGTCTTTCCCTCCTCCGCCGTTAGCGTGTGGGGAAAAATGGAGAAATGCAAGCCTTTTTGCCGGTGCATGGCGAAGACCTTGACTATTAGCAGGTCGAACAGGTAAGAGACCGGATGAGTTTATTGCTAAGTAATGCTCTGAAGGAGGGAGTTATGGCAACACCGCAGCCGGCGATTCTCGACAGAAATATGGGACAGCACCAATGGTACGTGCATCTCAGCAGGGAGCCGGGAGCGAATCTCACCCACATCAAATCGGTCATTCGTAATTTACGAAGGGTCTGCACAGACAAAGGCATCAACCTCGTGATTGGGTTCGGGCCAACGCTGCTGAAAGATTTGACTACCGATATCCCTGAAGATTTTCAACCGTTCGAGACTATTAAATCGATTGATGGAAGCGGTCGGGAAGCGAAAGGCACGCAAGAGGAACTGTTGTTCTGGATGAACAGTCCACGGAAAGATCAGGTGTGGAAAGCGCAGTGGGACGCTCGCCAGGCGCTCAAGGGACACATGAAGGTCGCCCGCGAGACGATG
>DATLYA010000164.1:0-16410 GCA_035575235.1 Candidatus Methylomirabilota bacterium | reverse complement strand
TCTTCGTAATGCGCGCCACATTATTGTTGTAACGATTGTGAGAAAGGCTGCCCGCCCACGCAATCGAGCCAGAGGCCCATACGGCGCCGCCGTTCGGCGTTTCGTAAAAGACCATGTCGGCGCGCACCAGTTCGTTTTCCGCACCGCCGAGTCCGGGAACCGTTGCTAACAATTCTTCACAAACAACAAGATAAATGTCAGTATGCCCGCCTTTTGACGTCGCAAGCACGAGCGCGTGCGGCGGCGTGCCAAGCGAACGGTCGGCGCGGTCGAGTTCCAGTCCAGCGGCGCCGCCGCCAATCAACCCAAAATCGCCAATGACCTCGTCGCTCCCAATTCCTGCAAAGATAAAGGCGGAGCGAGTATTAAAACTATCTAGCAAGCGATAATACGGCGCGGAAACGTCAAAGCCTTGAGCGGTGAATCCCACGCCGGCGATCATTTGCGGCGGGCGTCCTTGTCTGCGCCACAGTCCACCGTATTCACCAGTAAAGCTATGGTAATACTCTCCCGGCTCCGCCGCCCAGGTGCGAATACCGCCCTCAGCACGTCGCACCTCAATGACGCCAGGCGCTTCAGGGTGAAAAGCAATACGCCAATACCACCCGTTGGCTCCCATATACATGAGGCGGCCGCCATTATCTTGGTATGCCTTCATGGCGTCCCACATTTGCAGCGAGTGGTACTCGGGATGCGTACCGGTCAGGATAACGGTGTAGGGTTTCAATAACTCGTAGCCTTCGTAATGTAAGTCTTCATCAGTGATGACGTCAAAATCATACCCCATCGCCTCCAACCAATCGGTGATGTGAGTATCGGCGTTGAACTGCCACAGTGATGAGCCGTGACCACCCAGAGCGGAAATATGTTTTGGCCGCATGTTGAGGATCGGCCGCAGCCGTGAGGAATAGCAAACTCCGGAACCGTCGGTATGTGAATCGTAGCATGAGGCGCCATATTCACGGTGCTCAGCCAAAAACAGGGATTTCTCATCAAGTGTGGGCAGGCGACCGCTGAGGAGTTCAATCAATCCTGCGTTAGTGCCCATGTGTTCGTTGGCGTAGGCCATATAGCTGGCTGTGGAAAGCAAGAAGGCCAGTTTCTTCTCTTTCCCCTTCTGGGGTTTGACCACAAAGGGAATGTATTCTTCTTCATCGCCGGCGCGGAGCCGCGCGGCATAAAGTCCGCTTTTCATCGACAACGGCGCAGTGAGTGCGAAATCAACCTGCCATCCTGCGTCATACACATCATCGTCATGGAAATGGATCGCGCCGTAGTGTTCGGGCTTCTCTTTCCAGCTCATGGCGGTCCCGTCCCACTTGTAGCCTTTCATGCCGCGCGCCGGCAGGTTGACAACCTGCCCATGTAACCGATTCGGCGATGTGTCTCTCACTCGAAGTGAACTGATGTCGAGAGAGAAGTCCCATGCACCGATCACGGCGATCGCCAACGCGCTCGGCGTTGGCCCGGATTTGAGCGCTTCCATCTCAGCCCGACTCAGCGCCCGATTGGCAATGCAGGGACTATCAATCTTGCCGTTGTATTTCCCGTCCAGGGTGGTTCTGCTGCCCGCTCCACTGCGGTAGGCGGCGAACATCAGCGGCGCTTGGTTTTTACCGATACCTTTGGTCTTCACTTTCGTACGCACCTCGGCGGCGTCAGCCGCCAGCGGGTACTGCACAAGCGGCTCCTGATACAACGCCACCTCTTGCGTCTTCGCTTCGTAGCTTGCGGCGACAAAATACCACTCGCGCGCCAGGAAGCGGTTGCCGGTCGAGAGGATTTCCGCCTGTCCCTTCCCGTCTCCCAGCATGAGCGCTAATGAACCATCTTCGGCGATCATCAGTGCAAAACCGGATTTCTCCCGATCAGAAAACTTCGCCGCAATGATCTGCCTTCCTCTTTCAGGAGTCGTCGGCCAGATCATTGCCTGCACGGAAAAGCTCTCCAGCCGTTCGAGTATTGGGCTCGTGGCAATCGTAATGTACGATCCCGCCTCAATGATCTGCTTTCGTCCTTTGTGAGTGCCGGTGACCGGGGTTCTGACCGTCTTCTCTTTTACGCCAGGTCCGGCGGGATTGGTGTCGCCACAAATAATGCGCACCACCTCAACTTCGTAACTCGGCAGTTCACAGTTGACCATGAACTGAATAGTCTCACCTGGGCGGACGCTAATCTTATCGCTGTAGCCTGTAATTTTCATACTTTTCATTTGTTGCGTTATACGTGTTGCGTGATGCGTGAAATTTTCTTCGCCCTTCGTCTCCGTTTCCCCAATTCTCCGTCTCTCCGTTTTCTCTTCGTCTCCTCTCCTTGCCCGCCACCTCCCCCTTGTCTATAAATCCTTCCCGGTGTACTTCTTCCACCGGCGGCGGAAGATTTCACGCTCAGCCTCCTCAACACTCGTGAACACCTGCCCCTTAAGCATCTTCACCGGTTTCCCTCTGCCGTCGGGAAGTTGCCCCAGCACCCACTCCTTGTGCGGCTTCGTGCATACCAGTACGTACTTATCCGTCGTGGGCTCGCCGCGGAATACATTCAGCACCCGTTGTAACGCGGGACTATGACGGCCAATTGGTTGGCGATTAAACTCTTCTACGATATCATGGTCACGCTCGCCGACTTTATAGACAGTATACATGGCGCTTTTCCTTCGTCGTTCGTTTTCCGCCCTCCGTCTCAGTCTTCGAATAATGGCGCCTTTGCTTTCGCGTAGGTGATCTTCCGCACCAATTGATCACCCTGAAAGTGCAACAGATCCAGCCCACGCCAAGCAGTAGGCTTTCCCTTCACTTCTAGTGTGCAACGCCAGCTGGCCATGACTTTTCCTGTCTCAGCGTCAATGAAGAGGTCTTCATCAAGGAACTGCATCTTTCCAAAGGCGCCAGAGAACTGCGGCGTAAAGGCTGCGCGGATCGCGGCTTTGCCTTCGTTCTGCTTCCCATTGAATTCATCGTAGACAGCATACTCCGCAAAGAACGACATCACCGTATCAAGGTCATTGCGATTAAAAGCGTCCATGAATCGGGTTGTCAACTCCAGAAGCTGTTGGCGCTCCATACTTCTCTCCTTTTACAAATAATTAGGTGAGAGCCCGTGTCTTCATTGCCCTACGATTCCCCGCTGCTGCTGTCAACGGCAGGTCTCTGGTCAGCAATAACTTTCCTTAAACCAGAGAAACTTGCTAAGAAGAACTGGTGATGCGCCGTATTATTCACCTCGATATGGACGCCTTTTACGCGGCGATTGAACAACGCGACCATCCGGAGCTGCGTGGAAAGCCAGTGATTGTAGGCGGTGACCGCAGCCGGGGCGTGGTCGCCACGGCGTCATATGAAGCGCGCCCCTACGGCGTGCACTCGGCGATGCCAATGGCGCAGGCGTTGAAACTCTGTCCGCAAGCGATCGTCGTTCCCCCTCGCCGGGAACAATACCTTACTGTTTCGCGGCAGATCTTTACGATTCTGCGCTCTTTCACGCCTCTCGTTGAACCGTTATCGCTTGACGAAGCATTTCTTGACGTCACTGCGAGCGAACGCCTCTTTGGCTCGGCGCGTGAGATTGCTCTACAAATCAAAGCTCGCATTCAGGCGGAAACGCAGCTCACTGCTTCTGCAGGCATTGCGCCAAACAAGTTCGTTGCGAAAATCGCCAGTGACCTGCAAAAGCCCAACGGCTTAGTCGAGGTGCGACCGGAAGATGTTCTCTCTTTCATCCATCCACTTCCAGTAACGCGTCTGTGGGGAGTTGGGCGCGTCACGGCGAAAACGTTGTATGGCATGGGCATACAATGCATCGGAGATCTGGCGCGTTTTAGCCGCGAGACGCTTGTGACGCGCTTCGGCGCGCAGGGAGACCACCTATTCAATCTTTCCCGCGGCCTCGATGACCGACCGGTGGATCCCAATCAAGCCCTGAAGTCGCTTGGTGAGGAGGAGACTTTCTCACACGATCTCACCTTGGACGGAGAGGTGTACGCCGCTTTGTTACGCCAGGCGCAAACTGTCGCACAGCGGTTGCGCAGCCGCAGCCTCGCGGGTCGCACGATCACCGTCAAGATCAAGCTGGCTGAGCGTCTCGGCGAGGGACGGTTCCGCATGTACACCCGCAGCCATACGCTCCCTTCTCCAACCAACGACGCGCAAGAAATCTATCGCGCCGCGCTCTCACTCTACCGCGCCGTGCCTCGTCGTGGCGTGAGCGTGCGCCTCGCCGGCGTGTACGCCAGCAATCTTGAACTCGAACGGTCCGAAGAACAGCTTGATCTGTTCACGCCGGCGCCACAGCAGCACGACAAGCGACGCCGTCTCGGACAACTGCTCGACCAGCTCACGGCGCGGTATGGCGAACATATCGTACGCTTTGGCGAGACCCGGACAATGGCGTCACAACGTTCGCGCGATCCCGCCTCACTACGGAAGGAGGAGCTTCTTGATCCGTTGACGGCGGAGAAGAAAGAGCGCTAAAGAGCTATTAGCTTTTAGCGCTTAGCTTTCAGCCAACCCAGGTAAGAGCTTCCCATCTGTTTGGCTAACAGCTAAGAGCGAAGAGCTACAAGCTGGCTCTGTATCCCCGTACGATGCACTTGCATCCCGCTCAGAAGAAGGAGGAAGAAAACATGAAAGTCCTCTTCGAGAAAAAGGGCCCGATTGCGTATGTTACTATCAACCGTCCGGAACGGCTCAACGCCTGCGATTTTGAGACATACGAGCTGCTTGCGCAGGTGTGGCAGGAGTTCCGAGACGATCATGCACTCCGAGTCGGCATTCTGACCGGTGCGGGCGAACGCGCGTTCTGCGCAGGCAGTGATGTCAAAAGCAACTATGTAGAACGCCCCAAAGAAGAGCCGCAAAATAAACTGTTTCCGTTGTTATTTGATCTGTACAAACCCCTCATCGCCGCCATCAACGGGCATGCGAACGGCGGTGGGCTCGAACAAGCGTTGTGCTGCGACATTCGTGTCGCGGCGGAGCACGCGCAATTTGGTCTTGGAGAGGTTCGACTTGGCTGGCTCCCTGGTGCTGGCGGCACCCAGCGGCTCCCGCGTTTGATTCCCCTGGGACGAGCGTTAGAGATCCTTTACACCGGCAACCGCATCGGTGCGCAAGAAGCGTTGCGCCTTGGCCTCGTTGATCACGTTGTACCGATGAATCAGCTTATGGGCAAATGTGAAGAGATCGCCAGGGAAATCTGCAAAAGCGCGCCCCTCGCTGTGCAGAAGATCAAGCAAGCTGTCCTCCGTGGTCTCGATATGCCGTTGGCCGACGGACTCAAACTTGAACGAGAACTCTACAACTGGCTCCAAGACACCGAAGATGCCCGCAAAGGCGCACGCGCCTTCGCGGAGAAACGTCCGCCGCAGTGGAAGGGAAAGTAGACAGGGAGTTCCAATCTCCCGGCCTCACCGAAGGAAAATAAGCAGAGTTCGATTGGACTCAGCTCTTGCACTCTCCTCTATCCTCACCGCCGGCTACGGTTCTCTATCAGTCGCGCCGTCCTCTCCCTCACTCTTGACTTTCGCGTACAAAAGAGTAGAGGCTCTCTACAAACACTAGAGAGAGGGGGGAGCGGCGGAACGGCTAAGAAAGCAAAAACAGCCGCTATCCGAGGGCCATCTGCGTAAGCGGCTGGCCCTTTTTGTTTTGCGGATCTGCCAAAAGGAGGTCAATGATATGTCTTGGAAAAGTAAAGATCTTCTACCAGGCGGGGCACTCGTTCTATTGCTCCTGATAGGAGTTGCAGGTCCTGTCTGGGGTCAGCAAGCTCCTTTATCTGAGCAGTCCTCTCCTCAGGTGAGTCCAGGGGATACAGCCTGGATGCTGACCTCTGCAGCGCTGGTGCTGATGATGACAGCTCCCGGCTTAGCGCTTTTCTACGGCGGCTTGGTGCGGAGCAAGAACACCCTGGGCACCATCATGCAAAGTTTCATCACCCTGGCCCTCATCAGTATTCAGTGGGTGCTGTGGGGCTATAGCCTTGCTTTTGGCCCGGATAAGGGAGGGCTCATCGGCGGTCTCGAATGGTTCGGCTTAGACCATGTAGGGCTCGATCCCAATCCGGACTATGCAGCCACCATCCCGCACCAAGCTTATATGATCTTCCAAGCCATGTTTGCGGTGATTACCCCGGCATTGATCAGCGGCGCTTTTGCCGAACGGATGAAGTTCAGCACGTTCGTGGTCTTTATCTTGGTGTGGGCTACTTTTATTTACGATCCTCTGGCTCACTGGGTGTGGGGCGTGGGTGGGTGGATCCGTCAGCTCGGCGCTCTGGACTTTGCCGGTGGGACGGTAGTGCACATCAGTTCAGGGGTGTCGGCGCTGGCGGCCGCCCTTGTCATCGGTAAGCGTGTTGGCTACGGCGCTGCCCCTATGCCGCCCCATAACCTGCCGCTCACAGTTCTAGGGGCCTCGCTGCTCTGGGTGGGTTGGTTCGGCTTCAATGCCGGCAGCGCGCTGACAGCCGGGGGTCTGGCTACGAGCGCTTTTGTCGTTACCAATACGGCGACGGCTGCGGCTGTGCTTTCCTGGATGTTTGCCGAATGGATCGCTAAAGGGAAACCCACGGTGCTGGGTGCGGCCAGCGGGGCGGTAGCCGGCCTGGTCGCCATCACTCCGGCCTCAGGTTTTGTCGGCCCCATCTCGGCTATCCTGATTGGCGTCGGGGCAGGGGTTTTCTGCTACTCAGCTTGTGACCTGAAAGCTAGATTAGGGTACGATGACTCCCTTGATGTCGTAGGAGTACACGGTGTGGGCGGAACGTGGGGAGCCTTGGCCACAGGCCTCTTCGCCTCGAAGGCGATCAATGCAGCCGGAACTGACGGCCTCTTCTTCGGCAACCCCGAACAGCTGAGGATTCAGGCTGTTGCCGTCGGCGCGACGTGGGTCTTTGCTTTCTTTGGCACCCTACTCATTCTTGGCGTGTTGAACGCTATCATGGGGTTGCGGGTGAACGAAGAGGAAGAACGGACTGGCCTCGACCTCAGCCAGCACCGAGAGAACGCCTATGTCTTTGGTCTCCCCGGGGGCGGCGTCTTGGCGGCAGAGGAGTTCAGGCCCGCGCCTGCACGCCGGCCTCTGCGTTCGTCTGAAACAGTACGGCCGGCTCCTGCACCGCCCCCAGCTTCGCTCCGCCAGCCGCCTGTGCTTGCACGCCAACCTGAGCGCCGGCGGACACCACCCATACGACTGGTGGAGACGCGCAGCGCGCCTCCCGTAACAGAGGCGCGCGCCTTTGAGATCTCCGCGCCGGACGTTGATAAAAAGGTGCTGCGCGAGATCTGGCATGACCTGTGTGAGAAGTACCCACGGGATGTCCCTAAGGAGTTTGCTGACATCTATCAAGATGTCAAGTTGTTTCGCGACAACACCTGGATTTTTCGCCAGGGCGATCCTGCAGAGTATCAGCGCAAGCTAGAGCAGATCCTCTACCTGTATGGGGTAGAGGGAGTCCATCTGCAAGTTGCGTAAGCCGCACCACCAAAAGGAGGAAGGCGCGATGACTACCCTGATTATTATTGTTCTTGCTGCGGTCGCAGTGATAGTGCTCATCTACGCCACGATCTATGTCAAAACTCCACCGAACATGGCCTTCGTCCGCTCGGGCTTAGGGGGAAAGAAAGTGGTGGTGGATGGTGGGGCGTTTGTCCTGCCAGTGGTGCAAACGCTCCGGTGGATTTCTCTGGAAACCCTCAAACTCGAAGTCATTAAGGCCCACAAAGAAGCCTTTATCACCAAAGACCGCTTTCGTGTGGATATCGGGGCGGAATTCTATCTGCGGGTCGCGGCCGACCCGGACAGCATTGAACGTGCTTCCCGTAGCTTAGGCGACCGCTCGTTTGATGCGACGGCGATCCAGACGCTGGTTGAAGAAAAGCTGGTTTCCGCCCTACGCTCGGTGGCCGCGGCCACCGAACTCGTAGAGTTGCACGAAAACCGCCGCGCCTTTGCCCAGGCGGTCAAAGAAAATCTCCTTGAACCACTCTCCTACAACGGGCTCACCCTTGAAGATGTTTCCGTCTTTCACCTTGACCAGACCGGCAAAGAGTATCTCGACCCCAACAACATCTTCGACGCGGAGGGGCTTCGGCAAATCACCCTCCAGACCTCGGGACGCACGCGCGAGCGTAACGAGATCGAGCGCAACACTGAAGTGGCGATCAGGCGCAAAGATGTGGAAGCTATTAAATTGAAGCTGGAGCTCGATCGGGAACGGGCGCTGGCTGAGCACGCGCAGCAGTTACAAATCCAGAGCGATGCAGCACGCTCGAAAGCCGAGACTGAACGGTTTGTCTTCGATCAGGAACGTGCTGCCCGTGAGGCGGAAATTGCCAAAGAACGAGCTATCCGCGAAGCCGAGATCGCCCGTGAGCGAATCATCCAGGAGGCCGACATCGTGCGGGAGCGGGTGGTGCGTGAGGCTGAGATCGCCCGTGAGGTCGCCCTGATCCAGAAGGAAAAAGAACGGTTGCAGGAAGAAACGAAGCGCTTAGAACTGGAAGCCGCCCGGCAGGCAGCCGCCGAAGCGGTGTTCACGGTGCAAGAGAAGGCCAAAACAGAGCGAGCAAAAGAGGTGGCGTTGATTACCGCGCTGCAGGAGATGGAAGTAGCCGAGCGCCGACTGCAGGCAGTAGACAAGCTGGCTCAGGCGCGGCGGATTGAAGGAGAGGCGGAAGCCTACGCGCGCTCCAAGATCCGTGAGGCTGAAAACCTGATCGATCCCAAGATCATTAACCGCGATATCCTCAGCGGTCTCATTGAAAAGTCACCGCAAATCCTTGCCGAGTTGATGGCTCCAGCCAAGAGCATCGACAGTATTAAGGTGCTGAACATTCATGGGGAAGGATTTGGCATGAACGGCGCCAGCGGCGGTGACGGAACGGTGATTTCCGGCGTGATCAAGGCCTTTCTCGAAGCTGGCGCCGCCCTACCGTTGCTGAAAGAGATTATCAATTTCGCCCAGGGAGAAGAGGAAGGGGTCATGAAGAAGGTAGTAGAGCATGTGCCAGGACTTGCTGAGGTGATACGACCACCAAGAGAGAGGGGCGTGCGGCCACGCGAGTAAGAGCCTTTTGCCGTAGCGCAGCATTCCAGGTCCATTGCAACTATTCTTGCAATGGGCACAATGTCTAAGCCTGGACATTCCACCAGAGCTGATCGCACAGGAGGGGCATGTATGAGTAACGAAAAAACGTACACAGGTAGCTGCTTTTGTGGAGCCGTGGAGTTTACCGTCACCGGCGAGCCGGCCGCTATGGGGTATTGCCATTGTGAATCGTGCCGTCATTGGTCGGCAGGCCCGGTGAATGCGTTTACCCTGTGGAAGCCTGACGCTCTCAAGGTCACGAAGGGCGCGGAACATATTGGCACGTACAACAAAACCCCGAATAGTTACCGTAAGTGGTGCAAGCTCTGTGGCGGCCACATCTTTACTGATCATCCTCCCATGGGTCTTGTTGATGTGTACGCTGCTGTTATTCCAGATCTTCCGTTTAAGCCAGCGCTACACGTGTTTTACGGAGAATCGAAGCTCCCTATCAAAGATGGAGTGGTGAAGCTCAAAGACGTGCCGAAGGAAATGGGCGGTTCAGGCGCTATTCTTCCTGAATAAGGGAGCGAGTCGCTCGAGACTGCTCACCAATTGTTTTCTCTGCATGAGATGGAGTGAGGAACTCTGGGGTTTTCCTCCATAGACATTGCATTCCGCGCCCAGTCAAGGCGTACGCCTCGACTGGGCGGTATCGTTACTCTGCTTCGTATAGGAGCAATGACATCATGACATCTCCAGCAGCATCTCAAGACGACGATATCCGTCGCGCCGCGCGGCTGTTACTCTCGGCGCGCTACGTCATGGCGCTCACTGGCGCAGGCATCTCAGTAGAAAGCGGCATCCCGCCGTTTCGCGGTCCAGGCGGTCTCTGGACAAAGTATGGCGAGCCGCCGATGAACGGCTATCAACTCTTCCTGCAAGATCCGAAGAAAGCCTGGGAAGAGCGGCTATCTCCGAAAGGACCAAGTAAGATCTTGTGGCAAACGCTAGGGGAAGCGCAACCGAACGCCGGCCATCTTGCCTTTGTTGAGCTCGAACGCATGGGCGTCTTGCGCAGCCTTATCACGCAAAACGTAGACAATCTCCACAAACGCGCCGGCAGCAAGAACTTGATCGAGATTCACGGCAACTACACGCTGATTCGCTGCATAGCGTGCAACGTGCGCTATCCCGGCTCGGAAGCGCCGCTTCACGACCTTCCGCCCCGCTGCCCCAAGTGTGATGGCGTTCTGAAGAGCGATACGGTGTCGTTCGGCGAGCCAATCCCGCCCGATGCGCTGGACAAATGCTACAGCGAAACGCAACTGAGCGACTGTTTTATCGTAGCGGGCACGTCAGCCACTGTCTATCCTGCCGCGTCTTTTCCTTTAGCAGTCAAACAAAAAGGCGGCGCGATGATTGAGGTAAACCTCTACGAAAGTGAAATTACTCCCCTGTGTGACATCAGTCTCCGTGGCCCTTCCGCTGAGATCATGCCCAAGCTTGTCACAGCCATAAAGGAATTTCGACAATGAAAAAGTGGTTTGCGCTCTCCGCTATTGGTCATGATCATCCTGGCTTCGTGGCTGATCTCGCAGAGTTGATCTACGAATGTGACTGTAATCTCGAAGATTCCAGTATGACGATTCTGGGCGGTGAATTCGCCGTGTTGCTCCTTTTGTCCGGGCAAGGCGATGATCTCGAACGGCGGCTCTCCACCGCCTGCAAACGCCTCGAGTGGGAAAAGCGGTTAACCGTCTTCATCCGTCCGCTTGAAGGAGAGCCGACGCCCTTCGGTGCCGGTGAGCGCTTCCATTTTTATGAGCTCCAGGCCACCGGACTCGATAAGGCTGGCATTGTTGCGCGAGTTGCGCGCTGCCTTGCCGATCATGGCGTTAATATCACGCACATGGAAACACACTCTCGGCCAGAGCCCGGCAGCGGCACGGCGATCTACACCATGCAGATTCAGATGGCGGTCCCACAACACCTACCACTTCCTACATTACGGGAACGCCTGGAGTACATCGCAGACGAACTTCATATCCATATCGATCTAGCGCCGAGGACGGGAAACAGATAGAACTTTCACGCAGCGCGCACAAGACGGACTACGCAAGACGCAACCCCTTATACGTCATGCGTGTGCCGTGATTTCACGAACCGGTGCTGCGCTCGACGCACGATGCTTTATCAAAGGAGGAATCATGAGACTCGGATTCGTTGGCGTTGGCAACATGGGCAATCCCATGGCGATGAACCTGGTGAAGGCAGGCCATTCCTTACAAGTGTTCGATATTAGAAAGGAGGCGGCAACAAATCTTATCGACGCCGGGGCAGTATGGGCGCATAGCCCCAAAGAGGCGGCAACCGGCGTCGAAGCAACCTTCTTGTCACTGCCGATGCCGGCAGATGTGGAGCGTGTTGTTCTTTCGGAGGATGGCGTTCTGGCCGCAACGAAGAGCGGCGGCGTCATCTTTGACATGAGCACGAACTCCCCCACGGTTGTGCGCAGCCTCTGTGACAAAGCCAAGGCGAAAGGCGTGGCGTTCCTTGATGCTCCCGTGAGCGGGGGCGTGCGCGGCGCTCGTAACGCGACGCTCGCGATTATGGTCGGCGGTGAGAAAGCCATCTTCGACAAGTACGAGCCTGTTCTCAAAGCCATGGGCGCCAATGTGATTCACTGCGGCGCCATCGGCGCGGGCAATGTCGTGAAGCTGGTCAACAACATGCTTGCGTTTATCCACATGATGGGCGCGGCGGAAGCCATCGTGCTCGGGACGAAGGCTGGTGTCGATCCTAATGTCATCTGGCAAGCGGTCAAAGCCAGTAGCGGCGACAGTTTTGTCTGGGAGTCTGGCACGCGGGCCATTTTGCGGGATAAACTGGCGCCAACGTTCACAATTGATCTGGCCAGCAAAGACATCGGTCTCGCGGTTGAGTTAGGCAAAGATTTTGCCGTGCCGCTAAAAATGGGCTCAGCCGCGCAGGAACTGATTAAACACTACCAGGCAAACGGGTACGCCAAAGAGGATGTACTTGCCACGGTGAAAGAGTTGGAGAAAATCGCCGGCGTCACCGTGCGCGGCACGTGGCGGGAATCCTAAGAACTGGAGAACCGGAGACGGGAGAAACGGAGAAATTTTTTCTCTCCGATTCTCCGGTTCACCGATTCTCCGATTCTGCCAGTTTTCACCACTAAGCTAACAGGCAAGCTAAAACTATGCGTCAAACCAACAACCTTCACGTCGTTGACACCTCACCCCTGATCACGCCCACGGAGCTGAAGCAAGAGCTGCCCATATCCGAGCGCGTAGCGGAAACCGTGGCCTCCACCCGAGACGCGATCCGCGCGATTCTCCAAGGCCAAGACCGTCGCCTGCTGGCGGTCGTCGGCCCATGCTCGATTCACGACGTAGACGCGGCGCGCGATTATGCGGAACGTTTGCTGAAAGCGAAAGAGGAATTTAAAGACCGCCTCCTCATCGTCATGCGCGTGTATTTCGAAAAGCCGCGCACGACAACAGGGTGGAAGGGCTTGATTAACGATCCGCACCTCGACGGCAGTCATGATATGACGACCGGACTACGGCTCGCGCGCAAATTATTGTTGGATCTCGCCGAGGCGGGGCTCCCCTCGGCCACGGAGATGCTCGACCCGATCACGCCGCAGTATCTTGCGGAACTCGTCACGTGGACCGGCATCGGCGCCCGTACGAGCGAAAGCCAAACCCATCGTGAGATGGCGTCGGGACTCTCTATGCCTGTCGGTTTCAAAAACAGTACTGACGGCAGCATTGCTCCCGCGGTCAACGCCATCAGCGCCGCGTTACATCCGCACCGGTTTTTAGGCATTGATAGTGAAGGGAAAGTCAGCGTTGTCAGCACCACCGGTAACCCGGATTGTCATTTGGTGCTGCGCGGCGGTTCGACTGCGCCCAATTACGACGCGGAAAGCGTGGGCATCGCCGCTAAGGTGCTCCAACAGTCTCACCTCTGCACGCGCATCATGGTGGACTGCAGCCACGGCAATGCGCAAAAAGATTTCCGGAAACAACCCCTGGCGCTTGCAAGCGTTGCGTCGCAAGTGCGCACAGGCAGCCCGCATTTGATGGGCGTCATGATTGAGAGCAACCTTGTCGCCGGGAAGCAACCCTTTCCTGTCCCTCGCACACAGTTAGTATATGGGCAGAGCATCACCGATCCTTGTGTTGATTTCCCAACGACAATAGCCATGTTGCGTGAACTTGCGGAGGCAGTGGACTTGCATCCATCAGCCCGCTTCAACAAAAGCAGCCAAGGAGCGTGCGATGAAAAGGAAAACGCTCTACGCTAATAATCATTCTTTGAAAGCTAGAACGCCCAAGCTTTTCGTGTTCGTCAGAGGATGACCAGAGAAGACCAATGCTGAACATGAACCGGGCTATTCACCATGCTTTTGGTTGATCAGACCGCATCTAAGGTGAGTCCCGACAACCTCTAGTGTTCTCGTGCGCAACTCCGGCTCTGTTCGTGTGTTTGCTAAGCAGTAGTGCCCGAGGAGGTCTTGTATGGAAATTGGCGTGCTCCTTGCCTCGCTAGCTGTAGTGTTGATCACTAGCCTGTTGATTTCCGCGCTTGGCACGGGAACTTTCTTCTCCCTGCTCAGTGTAAGTGTCATAGTAGGCGTCATCCTTTTCTCTACCGGCCCTTCCCTTAGCGAACTCAAGAGACGTTTGGTTGGAAGATCATAACGTTTCTTCCTCCTCCTCCTGTACAGCCATTATTTTTCCTGAACCTCCTCTGGAAGCTCAGCTTCTTTCCGCACTCTGAGCGCTCTCAGGAGCGTCACTCCCCTTTCTTTTTAGTAGGGAGGAGACATTTCTTTGTTGCGCCCGTTCGCTCTATTGCAGAATCCGCTCCGGAGTCATCGGCGTTTCATTTACTCGCACGTTGAACGGCGCTAGAGCATCGGCGATGGCGTTCACAATCGCAGCCGGAGACCCGCCCATGTCACCATGCTCGCGGCGGTAGCAGTGTTTCGTTGTACGCTTGATCGAGCGCGACCGAACCAAAGCGTAAGAGTCGCACCGCATCTGACGCGTCCATCGGCGTTATCACATCGACTACACTACTAGTGAGTTTTTGCAACACGCCGACGCCGAGGCAGAATCCCTCAGCGTCGTTAAGTCCCACCAGTAAACCAGACAACTCTGTGGCGGGAGGCTGCGGCATGCGACCCCACACCGCAACGCGCTGCAGTGCGAAACGGCGCAGAGCCGCCCCGGAAAAATACTCTCGGTATTTCGCACGCCGGTTCTCACGTCGCTCTTCAGCGGACCGGTCGCGCGCCGCCGACGCCACTGGCAGCCGCCGGACTGTCATGTCCGCCCGGCGGCGGCAGGCCTGCAAAATCGGCTCAAGCTCCTTGCCGCGCGCCAGCGCTAATACGTGTGTAGGACGCAAGGCTTCAATCTTTTGCAGCTTAAATTCAACCGCCAGCGGCCCCTCAACCAGACCAGTTGAATCAATCAAAATGGAGCGCGCGCCAAGCGACGCCGCGCGATCGAGCAGCCGTCGACAGCCCACTACAGTCTGAAGCAAATGGCCAACTGGCGAAGTAGCCCCAATGAAGACGCGAGCAATCAACTCTGGCGCGGGCGGCTCCTGACCCGGCGTGAAACGCGCTAAGGTCAGCGTCGTCGGCAAACCGTACGTTGATTGTCCCAGGTCCACGTCAAGCACGGCGACGCTCTCCCGCCGCGCCGTCACTAGCCGCACCAGATTCTGCACCAACGTGCTTTTCCCCACATCGGTCCGACCCAGGACGAAAAACACGCCGCCGGTTTTTGTCACTGTTTCAAGCAGCGCCCGCGCTGCGAGAGGAGACACCGACATTGGAGACGCTTAGCTCTCAGCTAGTGTGTTGAATTGCGCCTGGCAGCGGGCAATCTCCTCGCGAAAGAGCGCCAACCGTTGCTCATCGCCGAGCTTTGCAGCAAGCGCCTCGCCCTGGTGCAACACCGCGAGCGCCTCCGCAAGCTGGCCTTTGCCAAGAAAGACACCGGCTTTACGAAATAACCTGCTGAAACGCTCCGCCGCACTGTTGTTGCGGGAGTCAGCCACGCGACTTCTCCTTGAGACGGCGGCGGCGCGCGTCAAGCAGCGAAGAGAACGCCGCCTCGAGCTCCGGACGATTCAGTTTCGGCACCGAGAGTTCACTATAGGGCGGCGCGGAACGCTGCGGCGGCGGCGTTGACCGCACGGTCGCCTCTTGCACCCGTCCCAACACGAAAAAGATATCCTTTACCAACGGCGCACCCAGCCGCTGATTCACGGCGTCACGCATACGCGTCTTGTAGAATTGCATTTCTTGGAGATACGCGGAATTAGAAACTGTCACAAAAAGTTTTCCATGCTGGATCTTAGTCGGTTGCGCCTTCCGCGCCACTAAGCGCCCCACTGCTTCCTCCCAGACTCCCCAGACACGGTATTCCCGTAGCCGCTCCGCGCTTGCGATGTTCGGCAATACGGCTTGCAAAATGGCGGCAGCGGATTTCCATTCATCGTGCTTGGTCATGATGCGGTATTCTAAAAGACTCGCCGCAAAAAAAGAAGAGTCTTTTTAACCACAAGTATTAGCGTACTCAGCCACTTGACAGCCCCATATATTGTGTATAATGAGCTCCCTATCGTTACTGCTGAGTAGGGAGAGGAGGGGCGGTTATGGCGGAAAAACCGAGAAGGAAGGCAGGTATGGAGACCAGCCAATCAACAAAGGCAGAGACTCATGCTCTCGGCGGCAAACGGAAAGGTCTCGCTGTGCAACGGTTCTTCACCCGCCCGGGCGTTTCTCCCTACACCGAGGTGGAATGGGAAAAACGCAGTGCTGTTATCTCCGGGGAAAAAGGAGAGGTGGTGTTTGAACAGCACGACGTAGAAATCCCCAAGGCGTGGTCGCAACTCGCCACCAATGTGGTGGTGTCAAAATATTTTCGTGGTCCCCTCGGCACGCCGCAACGTGAGCATAGCGTAAAGCAACTTATCAGTCGGGTTGTTGACACCATCACTCACTGGGGGCGGAAAGACGGCTATTTCGCCTCAGAAGACGACGCGCAGACGTTTGCTGATGAGCTGACCTCCTTACTTGTCCAGCAAAAACTCGCGTTCAATAGTCCAGTTTGGTTTAACGTTGGGGTAGAAGAACGACCGCAATGCTCGGCGTGCTTCATTCTGTCCGTTGAAGACCGGATGGAATCTATCCTCGACTGGTACCGTAAAGAGGGCATCATTTTCAAAGGCGGGTCCGGATCCGGCGTGAACCTCTCGAAGATCCGCTCTTCCAAGGAGCGACTGGCGGGCGGCGGCACCGCCTCTGGTCCCGTCTCGTTTATGCGGGCGGCG